>NZ_JADPLO010000025.1:0-79205 GCF_015667765.1 Bacteroides sp. 1001302B_160321_D4
TATTGCCATTAAATAAGTTTTGAGAAGAGAAGGGAACTATTGATTATTAAACAATTAGCACTCGTGCGTTTTCCCTGCCGCCGCTGTTGACCTGAAGATAAGGGTGCCGCGTTGGGTGAACAAAGACACTCATATTGCTTCCTCCTGCTATTATTATGGTAGCGGCAATAAAGGAAACTTTTTCGTAAAGGTTAACGGTAAAGCAGTAGGATGTCTACCTGATGAGAATGGATATCTGTCTCTGCACAAACGTTGGAAAAAAGGAGATGTAGTGGAGGTTGCTTTTGATATGCCTATTCATAGAGTGTATACTAATGACAAGATAAAGGCGAACGCAGGAAAAGTCGCTTTAATGCGAGGACCGGTATTGTTTTGCTTGGAAGGAGTGGACAATCAATTTAATATTGAAGAAATGAATTTCCCGGTATCATCTTCAGTTGGATATGCTTATGATTCCACTATTCTGAATGGGACTCATATTCTGAAAGGTGAAGGTTTTGTCCATGGAAAGGCGGTACAATTCAAGGCTGTTCCTTATTACCTCTGGCAAAATAGAGGGATTTCCGCTATGACTATGTTGCTGAATGAGCAGAGTGATAGCGTGAAAGAAAAATGCCCGGATTACGAGGGAATGCAGACAAATGGTTGAGGTTTATAATTTTAATAGATTTGATTATGCTAATTGAAAAACAGAAAAGTGGAAAGATATTTATCTTTAGCAGATATCTATCTTTGTTGATGAGTTTACTTGTTTGCGCGGGACCGACGTACGTTCTGGCTCAGACTCAAACAAACGGGAGGATAGTATCTGGTACCGTTAAGGATGCTGCTGGGGAACCGGTGATTGGTGCCAGTGTTTTATTAAAGGGGAATACTGGGGGAACTATTACGGATTTGGATGGTAAATACTCTATAAAAGTTACGGCAAGTAAAGGTACCCTTGTCTTTTCCTATATAGGATATAAGACAGTTGAAAAAGAAATTGGGCAAAATGTCCGTATGTTGGATATTGTCCTTCACGAAGATACGGAAATGCTTGATGAGGTGGTTGTGGTCGGATATGGAACGATGAAGAAGAAAGATTTGACGGGTTCTGTCACGCGTATAGGACAGGAAGTTACAGAAAATAAGGCTGCAACAAACTTGGTCGAATTCTTGAGAGGTACTGTGGCTGGTTTTAACTCTTCCCTGGGTGGTACAGCTTCTGGAGGAGGGACAATGGAAATTCGCGGGCCTAATTCTTTAAAGGCAAATACTGAACCATTGGTGGTACTTGACGGCTCCATTTATTATGGTTTGTTGCAGGATATTAATCCTAGTGATGTAGAATCCATTGATGTCTTGAAAGATGCCAGTTCTTCCGCCATTTATGGAGCACGAGGAGCTGCCGGAGTCATAATGGTAACAACAAAACGCGGGAAATCGGAAAAACCGTTGATCCAAGTGAGCACCCGTGTCGGATTTACCTCTGTAGGAAAGGCTGCGGAAGTATATTCTCCCGAAGGATATTTGAAGATGCGGAGTGACTATTATAAGACAAAAGATTATTTTGCTCCTGCAGGGAGCAAGAAGCCGTTAGGCTATTATGATAATCCAGAGGATTTGCCCAATGGAGTTTCTAAAGAGCAGTGGTCAGAGTACGATCCTTCTTTCTCGGGAGATTATGTTGAGACTTGGTTGAACCGTATTGCGTTGCAACCTATTGAAATTGAGAATTATAAAAAGGGACTGACTACCGACTGGATGGATAGAGCCTTCCGTACAGGGTTACGGCAGGATTATAATGTAAGTGTATCCGGGAAATCGAGTAGGACACATTATTTTATGTCAATGGGATATGTCAATAATGAGGGGGTGAAGGTTGGAGATAATTATTCAAACGTCCGTTCGCGAATTAATATCGAAAGTGAAATTTCCAAATGGCTGTCAGTCGGAGTGAATGCACAATTTGCCAATAGAACGGATGGTTCTGTAGCGGTTGATTTAACCAGCGCTTCTAAGGCTAGCCCCTATGGCTCTATGTATGAACCTGATGGATCTTTAAAATGGTATCCACATGATTATGAGAAGTTGACGAATCCTTTTATTTATACCTATAATCGGGAGAAATTCAATAAAACGCAGACTTTTTTAGCCACTTTATTTGCTAAGATTAAGTTGCCGTTTGGCATTTCCTATCAAGTGTCCTATCAAAATCGTTACGCATGGGGGAAAGATTATTATTACGATCCTTCGACTATACCTTTTATTGTGGAAGGTGGGTTTGCGTATCGTCGTGATTATTCAGAGTATGAATGGATGGTGGATAATATCCTGAAATGGAATAAGTCAATCAATAAGATACATAACTTCGACGTTACGTTGGTTGCTAATGTGGAAAAATATCAGAGTTGGGCTTCCAGACAACAGAACGACGGGTTTACTCCGAATGGAAATCTGGGATTCCATAACATGAATGCAGGGCTGAACCCGGAGTTGAATACAGACGACCAGGTACAAACCGGTAATGCATTCCTGGGGCGTTTGAATTATGCATTGATGGATCGCTATATTTTGACTGCATCTGTCAGGCGTGACGGCTTCTCTGCATTCGGTCAGTCCAATCCTTATGCCACCTTTCCCGCATTTGCCGGTGCTTGGAGAATATCGGAAGAAAGTTTTATGAAAGATAATAAGGTAATAGATAATCTGAAGTTGAGATTGTCATGGGGCATGAATGGAAATCGTGAGTTCGGAAGATATGAAGCGTTGTCGAGGCTGAAGACTACCAAAAATATCATTGGTGGTATGCCCGTTACCGGAGTGTGGACGGAGAATCTAGCTAATAGTATGCTTAAATGGGAAAAGACAGCTTCTACAAATATCGGTCTGGACTTCGGATTATTAGGGAACAGGTTGTTTGGTACTATTGATTTGTATAAAACGAAGACAACAGACCTTTTGTTAACTCGTGCGTTACCCGATATTATAGGGTATTCTACAGTTGCTGCAAATATGGGAGAGGTTTCGAATATTGGTGCCGAGCTAACCTTGAATAGCGTAAATCTGAATATCCCTAAAAAGCTGAAATGGACATCAACGTTTATCTATAGCATGAATAAGAATAAGATAAAACATTTGTATGGGAATAAGGTCAATGTGCTGGATGATAAAGGTAATGTCATAGGAGAACGTGAGGCGGACGATGAAACGAATGGCTGGTATATCGGACATGGAATTCATGACATATATGATTATAAGTTTGTAGGAGTTTGGCAGATAGGTGAGGAAGAGGAAGCTAGTAAATATGGTAAGACTCCCGGTGATCCTAAACTTCTGGATGTGAACAATGACGGAGTAATTGATTCGAAAAATGATAGGGTTTGGTTAGGTTCCAAAACTCCTAAGTATAGAATGTCCTTGCGGAATGAGTTCACATTGTTCGACTGTCTGAATATATCTTTCTTGTTGCGTGGCGAATTTAACTATTTCGGGACATTCAATTATGCAAAGAATGATGATAGCCGACAGTTTAATATAATGAATCTTAGTATATGACAAAATTTAAAAAATAATTGTTGTAATATACTGATTATTAGATAATTACTATTGCAAAAGACCTTAAAAATTCGTAACTTTAAGGTATGTTAACTCTCACATTAACACCATGTTACGAACTTCTAAGGTCCACTACAAAAGTAGTGAATTATATCCGATATTGCACGAACATTTTGGTAAAAGTATGAATCTGGCACGAATCAAGGCTCTCAGCATGATGTTATGCGCCCTCTGCAAGGTGCAGCGGGTTACGTATTCCAAGCTGGCCTCCGCCTTTGATAGCAATGCGGCATCTGAATCTTCCCTGCGGAGAATCCAGCGACTCATTGCCCAATGCGAGATTAGTACCGACCTCATAGCAAAACTCATATTAAAGCTGATTCCGGTACAGGGCCCGTACAACCTTACGCTGGACAGGACGAACTGGAAGTTCAGCAATACCAACATAAACATCCTTACCCTGGGCATCATCTACGACGGAATGGCTTTTCCTATCGTATTCAAAATGATGGACAAGCGGGGTAACTCCAATACCCAGGAGAGGATTGAACTTGTAGACCGGTTCATTCGTCTTGCCGGAGAAAACTCCATCAACCACCTGATGGCTGACCGTGAGTTCATTGGAAGCGAATGGCTGGGCTATTTGAACGCAAGAGGCATTCACTACCATATCAGGATACGAGAGAACTTCCGTGTGTATCGGCATGGTCAGGAAACACGGGCCCACTGGCTGTTCAACGAACTGAAACTGGGTGAAAGCAAACATCTTGACGGTATCTACTACGTTAATGGACAGGCCTGTTACCTGTCTGGCTCTAAAATCAAGGACAAGGAGGGTGCACCCGAATTGCAGATCCTTGTCTCGTACTGTAATGCAGAGGAAGCATTTGAGATGTACAAACTGAGGTGGCAGGTGGAGACGATGTTCAAGGGCATGAAATCAAGTGGCTTCGATATCGAAGGCTCCCATGTCCGTGACCATTCCCGTATGTCCAATCTCTTTGCCATCATCATGATTGCGTATGTCTGGTGCTACCTCGTAGGAATCTATATCAACGAATACATCAAACCGATAACGGTGCTGAAGCACAAGCGGAGGGCTGTAAGTCTATTCAAGTACGGACTGGACTACATCTTCCAGTCCCTTGTCAACCACACAAACCGCTACCGAATCGATGTCTTCAAATTTTTGTCATATACTTAGATAATGAATACTTATCGGTATGATTATTGGACGCCCGATAACCCTTCAAATTCGTATTGTAAGTTAGGTTCCAATTCGGGAAGTCCGAGTTTCAATATTTGGAAGAAAAGAGATTATGTCCGTCTGCAGGACCTGTCCGTTTCTTATGTTTTCCCCAAAAAACTCTTGAGCAGATTTTCGATAGAAGGATTAAAAGTAAGCGCAATGTTGGAAAACGGTTTTGTAATTACAGGTTGGAAACATTATGATCCGGAAGTGGGAGGTATAGCTCCCCGGAATTTCACATTCGGGGTGAATATTACACTATAATGTATTAATGATAAAAAGATCGAGTTATGAAGAATAAGTTATATAAGAAAATCCTATTGTTATTTCTGACAGGTCCGTTATTTATTTCCTGTGAAGACTGGTTGTCTCCTAAACCCTTATCATTTTATGCCCCTGAAAATACATTTGTAGATAAGGCGGGTTTTGAGAGTATATTAGTGTCTTGTAGGAAACAATTGAAATTAGAATGGTTTGGGGATAATAACCCGTCGATGTATGAGTATGCATTTTCTGATTTGGGAGTTTTTGGTTGTCCGGAAGCTGTGAATATCCATAATCTTGAGATACAGTTTACCCCCTATTCTGCAACACCCAGATTATGGTCGTTGGCATGGGGAGGAATTAAGTATGCGAATATTGTGATTACCAGACAGGAGAAAGCCGATTTTAAGACAGAACAGGATAAAAATGAGATTCTGTCCGAAGGGTATTTCCATAGGGCATATTGGTATTATCGTTTGGTCAACTTATGGGGGGATGTCCCTATGATCCTACAAGAAGTGGAGGAACCTAAAATGGACTTTAACTCATCGCCTCGTCTGGAAATCCTGAAGCAGATGAAAGATGACCTGGAGTTTGCGGTAAAATGGTTGCCTGAGAAAGCTGAATATGGGGCTGTTAACCGGGCTGCCGGTGAGCATTTATTGACGAAAATCTATTTGTCCTTGGGGGAATTTGAGAATGCAATAGCTTCGGCAAGCCGATGTATTAAAAATTATGGGCATGATTTGATGCGGGAACGTTTCGGAGTAAGAAAGAATGACGGGATTCATGACGTGGTAAATGATCTGTTTAATCCTGACAATATAAGCTCAAAGGAGAATCTGGAAGGTATTCTGGTTGTGCAGGAGCGGTTTGGGATGGAAGGGAATACCGGTCCCGGAGATAAAGGCTCGCAACGAATGCGTGGCTGGACTCCTTACTGGTGCGGTCCTGACGTTTTGGACCCTGACGGAAAGAGAGGATGCGTAGATGGCAAAAATGTAGCTTTGATGGATTCGTTAGGTAGAGGTATAGCCGGAGTTCGACCGTCAAACTTCTATCAATATTACTTGTGGAAGGATTGCAAGAATGATTTGCGCCATAATAGTGTGAATTGGTATGATATATCTAGATTGTGGTATAATAATCCGAAGTCGGATTATTATGAGAAGCAGGTTCAGAAAGCTTATGTAAGGGATACTTTCCGTTGTTATTTCTCATGGCCTTATTATAAGATATTCGTAGGAAAGGATGAAATCAATGTAGGAAATAACCCGAAGGGAGGTTTCACAGACCAATATATATTTCGTTTGGCGGAGACTTATTTGTTGAGGGCGGAAGCATATTATTGGGCTGATCGTTCGGAAGAAGCTTTAGCTGATTTGAATGAGATTCGGAAACGGGCCAAGGCTCCTGAACTTGAATCTATATCCATTGAAGATATTTTGGACGAACGTGCCCGTGAGCTCTATTTTGAAGAGCCGAGAAAGTGTGAATTGACAAGGATTGCGTTTATAATGGCTCAGTTAGGAAAGAATGGGTATTCGCTGGACAACTTTCATAAGAAGAACTACTATTATGATAGGGCCATAGAAAAGAATAACTTCTATAAGGAAGAGTATTTCTATTCTACCAATAAGTATGTTATACGTCCGTATCACGTGCTATGGCCTATCCCTAACGAGACCATAGTGGCTAACGCAGAGGGAAATATAACGCAGAACCTAGGCTATCCGGGAGCTAAAGAATAATATTTAAATTGAAATTGGCATGAAACATCTAGGGTGTTTAGTGGTATTTGTATTCCTTTCCCTCATTTCTGTATGGGGGAAAGGAGTAAAAGAGGAGGTATCTGTGAGGTCCTTGCTAAAAGAAATGGTAAATAGAGAGCATCTGACAAGATTTCCATATCCAGATTATCGTTGTTGGCAGGTGTCCAGCACCGATCCGCTGTCTGTTTCTCCCGATTCCGCGAATTGGTTTGCTAATTCTGACAGAAACAACTTTCTGGGAATAGATTCTGTAAATGGTAGAAAGGAATATATTCTTATGGATGAAAGACCCCCCGGTGCCATTGTCCGGTTTTGGGCTACTGTTGCCCGATATAGCCAGAAAGGTATTTTAAGAATCTATATCGATGATAAATCTGTTCCGGCTGTTGAAGGAGAACTTTTAAAAGTGCTTAGCGGAGATATTCTCTTAAAAAGCGGTCCTCTGAATCAATCTTTATCTCCGGAGACTGAATATTTGAAGAGGGGACATAATTTGTATTTGCCGATACCGTATGCAAAGTCATGTAAGATAACTTATGAGAGTGATTCTTTGAAAGGGATAGGAAATAATTCCGGAGAGATTCTTTATTATAATATCAATTATAGGGAATATGATAAGAAAGTGAAGGTTGAATCTTTCTCAAAGGAAAGCCTTGTAGAGAACCGTCATTTATTGGAACAAGTACAAATGTCACTTTCAACTTACGATAGGAAATTGGATATCGGTTTAGCGCCGGTGTCATTCAGCAATAGGCGGCTATCTCATGATAAGAGTTTCTCATGCAAGATAGAAGGTAAAAAGGCTATCCGTATGTTGAAAATTAAATTGCAGGCTGATAATATGGCCCATGCTTTAGATTCTACTATGATAAGTGTTTCTTTTGATGGCAAAAAAACAGTGTGGGCGCCTGTCGGTGCTTTTTTTGTACAGGCTCTCGTATTTCTCCTTATAAGTCGTGGTACTCTGAGGTTACCGGTGACGGTGAATTGTCATGTTTCTGGGTGATGCCATTTAGAAATAACTGTGAAGTGAATATAGAGAACTTGGGAGCTCAAGAAGTTGTTTTAGAGAATATGGAGATTTTATCATCTCCATATTCCTGGGATAAATCGAGTATGTATTTTGCGGCTAGTTGGTTTAAGGTAAGGAATATATCTACGAGAAAGTTTAGTATTCCCGACCGGAAGAGTTTGCCGTTTGATGTGATTTTTTTAAGAGTAAGCGGCAAAGGGATATTTGCAGGTGATGGTCTTTCGTTACGTAATACGGCGTCTCGTTGGTGGGGAGAAGGTGATGAGAAGATTTACATAGATGATGAAACTTTTCCGTCACATTTTGGCACGGGTACGGAAGATTATTATGGATATGCTTGGTGTAGCGGAAATAATTTCTATCATCCTTTTGTGGCGCAGCCAAACGGTGAAGGAGCCTCAAAGCTTGGACGTGTAACAAACTTGCGATATCGCTCTTTGGATGCGATACCCTTCCATAAATCTTTTCGGTTTGATATGGAATTATGGCATTGGGCTGATACGAATATTGATTTTTCTTCTATTACTTACTGGTATATTTCTCCTGATGATGCAATGAAATAGTAAATAAATAAAAAAGGGAGGAAATTGTAGTTTGGGACGTTTTTTTCATTTATTGGGATGTTTATTTTACCTAATGTGTGTAGAAGCACCTACTTTTGTATTAGTAATCTTAAAATAGATAATGCAATGAAACAATTATTCTTCTTTTTAACTATGTTGTTATATGGCTTGTTCCTTTTTGCTCAAGGGAAGATAACCGAAAGAAAGACTAATGGTTCAAAAGATATAGTGGTTGCATGTTATTATTTTCCTAATTATCATACTAGGGATAAGAGCGACCTCCGTATAAGTAACCAGCATTGGGAGGATTGGTCTGAATGGGAGTTGGTGAAACAGGCTAAACCTCGTTTTGAGGGTCATCATCAACCGAATGTTCCAGCATGGGGATATACTGATGAAAAGAATCCAAAAGTAATGAAGAAGAAAATACAAGCTGCCGTGGATCATGGCATTGATGTATTTATCTTCGATTGGTATAATTATAATGGGAAGCCTTTTCTAAATCGTTGTTTAGACGAGGGTTTCTTACAAGCGAAAAACTGTCGGAAAATAAAATTTGCTCTTATGTGGGCGAATCATAACTGGCAAGATTTATATCCATATACATTAGGTGAAAAGCAAGATTGGCTGTATTCAGGAAAGGTCACTCCTGAAAGTTTCGATAAAATCGGAAATGAACTGATTCACGACTATTTTACACAGCCGAACTATTGGAAAATAGACGGGAAAGCATATTTTTCAATTTATGATATTCATCGGTTTATAGAAAGTTTTGGATCTTTGGAAGCTACGCGTAAAGCAATGGATCAGCTTCGTGAGAAAGCGATAAAAGCAGGTCTGAAAGGCGTTCATTGGAATCTGATTGCATGGGGTATGCCGATTCTTCCGGGACAAGATGCTCCGAAAGACATCCCGGCTCTGATTAAAGTACTGGGCTTTGATTCTGCAACTTCTTATGTGTGGATTCACCATGCGTGGCTGAACAAACCGCAAACGGATTACAATTATGTGAGGGACCAGTATTTTACTCATTGGGAAAAAGCGAAAAATACGTATCAAGTTCCATATTATCCGAATGTAACGATGGGCTGGGATCCTACTCCGCGAACGAATCAGAACAAACCGTGGAAGGGTAACCAAGTATATCCCTATACCAATATAATGGGGAATAATACCCCTGAAAATTTTAAGAAAGCATTACAATTGACAAAAGATCGTTTGCTGAATGACCCGGCTTCTCCCCATATTTTGAATATAAATTGTTGGAATGAGTGGACAGAGGGTAGTTATTTGGAGCCGGATATTGTGAATGGAACCTCTTACCTGGAAGCTGTAAAAACTGTATTTGGAAATAAACACAAGAATAAAAAGTGATGAAAGGATCTTGTTGTTCGCTTATTTTGTTATTATGCTTCTTGAATTCTTATTCATAGAAAAAGGGGGTACTTCAGTGAAAGTGAATGACAAAATAGAGGTATTGCTGCTATGACTATGTTGCTAAATGAGCAACCGGAGTATGGACATATGGAGACAAACAGGTAAAAGATATCAAGTATAAATATATATAATAAAAAATGTATGAATAAGAAATTAGTGAATCGTGTAGGGAAACTAATCGTTCTCCTACTAATTGTAGGATTACTTCCTGCTTACGCTCAGAAAAAAGGAAAAGAAAAAGTGAATCGTCTGCCAGATGATTTGGAAACACTTGCGGGCGACCCTGCTTTATTGAAGAAGCCCGAAGGATTGACAGTAGCTGCTTACGCTTTCCCGAATTACCATGCTTCAGCTTTACATAATAAAATATATTCGCAGGGATGGACGGAATATAATCTGATTAGAAGTGCGCGTCCCTGGTTTGACGGACACCAACAGCCGCGTACTCCTTTGTTAGGCGAATTGGACGAGAGTAAGCCGTCCACCTGGGAGACTTATAATAAGCTTTGCAAGCAAAGTGGTATTGACGTCCTGATTTGGGACTGGTACTGGTATGACGGCAAACCTTGTTTGCACGAAGCGTTGGAGAATGGTTTTCTGGAAGCTAACAATGCAAAAGATGTGAAGTTTGCTTGTATGTGGACTAATCATCCTTGGTATGTACTATATCCGACAAAGAAAACAGATGGAAGTAATGCTTATCCTCCTAGCTATGATGCTCCTGACTTCTCTAAAGAAGAATGTTGGAAAAGCCTTTCTTATATGATTTCCCGCTATTGTCATTTGGAGAATTATTGGCGAATCGATGGCAAGCCTGTTATCTGTATTTGGGATGCCCGTCGTTTGGAATCTAAATTAGGAGTTGCCGGAGTGAAACAATTATTTGCCGAGCTGACAGATTATGCCAAGAAATTGGGACATAAAGGATTGCATTTCCATGTAACTGGCTTCAGTTGTGGGAATATGAAAGAAGAAGGTTATAGCACAGTTGGTTCTTATAACCCGATGGACTGGATTGCCGGTCGTTTTCAACCGAAAGAAATCGAATTGCCTGACTACGGAACTGTTGCGGCTGATGTAGCGTTCAAACTTTGGGATGAGCATCATGGTCAGTTTGATATCCCTTATATTCCGGCAGTGGCTCCGGGCTGGGACTCTACACCGAGATATATTGCTCCTGTCAGTCGTCCGGAAAAGCCGAATCGCAGCCAATGGCCTGCATGTACTATCTTTAAGAATGAGAACCCTGCTTCCTTTAAGGCATTTGTCCAGTCTTCTTTCGTGTATTTGAACAAGCACCCGGAGGTACCCCGTATTTTGACTATCGCTTGTTTCAATGAATGGTCGGAAGGGCATTATTTGTTGCCGGACAACCGTTTTGGTTATGGAATGTTGGATGCGCTCGGAGAAGCATTGGGAAAAGAAGGAAACCATCAGAAACATGGAAAATAAGTATATGAGGAAACTGGTTTTAATAGAAGCACTTCTTGCCATAAGCCTTTCGCTTATGGCAGGAGGCCCTGCTAAGACTTACAAGAATCCGGTGGTGAATTACAGTCTACCCGATCCCAGTGTGATTAAGGGAGATGATGGCTATTTCTATTTGTATGCAACGGAAGATATCCGGAACTTGCCGATTCACCGCTCTAAGGATTTGGTGAATTGGGAGTCTGTAGGTACTGCTTTCACCCCTGAAACACGCCCTACTTTCGAACCGAAAGGAAATTTGTGGGCCCCCGATATCAATAAGATCGGCAATAAATATGTGCTTTATTATTCAATGTCCCGTTGGGGTGGTGAATGGACTTGCGGGATCGGTGTAGCTACCGCCGATAGTCCGAAAGGGCCTTTTAAGGATCACGGAATGATGTTCAGGAGCAATGAAATCGGAGTCAAGAACTCGATCGACCCTTTCTATATAGAGGACGGCGGAAAGAAATATATGTTCTGGGGAAGTTTCCGTGGAATCTATGGGGTGGAACTGACGGAGGACGGATTAGCGGTAAAACCGGGTGCGGAGAAGAAGCAAATAGCCGGAACCGCTTATGAAGGGACTTATATTCATAAAAAGAAGGGTTATTACTATATGTTTGCTTCTACCGGTACTTGCTGTGAGGGACTGAAGAGTACTTATCAGACGGTGGTAGGACGTTCTAAATCCCTATGGGGGCCTTATCAGGACAAGCAAGGGAAGCCTATGTTGGAAAACAACCACGAAATCCTGATTCATAAGAATAATAGTTTTGTCGGTGTAGGACACAATGCGGAACTGATGACGGATAAAGCTGGTAATGATTGGATTTTGTATCATGGGGTGAGCGTTGCCAATCCTCATGGAAGAGTGTTATTGTTAGATAGGGTTGATTGGAAAAGTGGATGGCCTGTGGTGGAAGGTAATTCTACTTCGATTGAATCTAAGAGACCAAAATTATAAAGAAGGGTTTGAAATGGATAGGGTTGATCATAACAGAATGGTAAAAAGATTGTTTATGGTATTGTCGGGCTGGATTTTGGGAGGGACATTGGTGTTCTCCCAGAATCATCCGGTGGCGATTGTACAGAAGGAAGCTTATTTTCCAATGAAGGAAGTTTGTCTGTTGGATAGCCCTTTCCAGACTCTTCAACAGAAAGGAAAAGAATATCTTCTTTGGCTGAATCCAGATTCTTTGCTTCATTTCTATCGGATAGAAGCGGGGTTGTCGTCGAAAGCTGAACCTTATGCCGGCTGGGAATCGCAGGATGTATGGGGAGCAGGTCCTTTACGAGGAGGATTTCTCGGGTTTTATCTTTCTTCAGTATCGATGATGTATCAGTCGACAGGTGATAAAGAACTGCTAAGACGATTGAAATATGTACTGAAAGAATTGAAACTCTGTCAGGAAGCTGGCAAAGATGGTTTTTTGTTAGGGGTAAAAGATGGTAGAAAGCTATTCCGGGAAGTGGCATCAGGGAAGATAAAGACCAATAACCCTACGGTCAATGGTGCTTGGGCTCCTGTTTATTTGATTAATAAGATGTTGCTTGGGCTTGCTGCTGCATATACCCAATGTGACTTGAAAGAAGCGTTGCCGATGTTGATTCGGTTGGCTGATTGGTTTGGCTATCAAGTATTAGACAAACTGACGGATGAACAGATTCAACAATTATTAGTTTGTGAATATGGTTCGATTAATGAATCTTATGTCGAGGCTTATGAGTTGACAGGACAGGAGCGCTTTCTTGGCTGGGCTCTTCGTTTGAATGATCGGGCTATGTGGGTTCCTCTGTCCGAGGGAAAGGATATTTTATTTGGCTGGCATGCCAATACGCAGATTCCGAAATTTACAGGTTTTCATAAGTACTATATGTTTACTGGTGATCAACGTTTTCTTACTGCAGCTATTAATTTTTGGGATATTGTGACGCAAAACCATACTTGGGTGATAGGTGGAAACAGTACTGGAGAGCATTTCTTTTCCAAGAAAGAGTTTATAGAGAGAATGCTCCATATTAGCGGGCCGGAAACGTGCAATTCTGTAAATATGTTGCGTTTGACTGAATCTCTGTTCAGCCAGCAGCCAGATGCGACTAAAGCGGCATACTATGAAAGGACTTTGTTCAACCATATTTTGTCAGCATATGATCCGGTGAAAGGTATGTGCTGTTATTTTACTTCTATGCGGCCGGGGCATTATCGTATCTATGCTTCACGAGACAGTTCCTTCTGGTGTTGTGGACATACCGGACTAGAAAGCCCGGCAAAATTGGGTAAGTTTATCTACAGTCATAAAGTGACAAATGTTCATGAAGAAGAAGAAATTAGAGTGAATCTGTTCATTCCTTCAGCTCTCTCTTGGCACGAAGGTGGAGTTGAACTTATTCAGCGAAACCGGATTCCCGAGTCCGAACAGGTTGACTTTGCATTAAATTTAAAGAAAAAGCAGAAACTGGTTCTACGCATTCGTAAGCCGGATTGGACTGATAAAGCCACTTTCATGATTAATGGAAAGGAAGAACAGCCCCTGCTTGGTAGTGATGGATATTGGATAATAGACAGGGTATGGGAACGGAAGAATGTGATTACATTGCGACTTCCGATGCATATATACACGGAAAACTTAATAGGCACCGACCGTTATATCGCGTTGTTATATGGGCCTTACGTGCTTGCCGGACGTATGGGAACGGAAAATCTGCCCGCTACTTTTTGGGGAAAGATGAATAATACGGCAATGAACGAGATAGAGATGACAAAAATCCCGGCTTTCAGAGAATCTGCCAAGCAGATTCCGGCTCATGTAAAGGCTGTTCTTGAAGGAAATACATTGAAGTTTAGCATAAACTTGAAAGGTTATGAGAATATAGTACTGGAACCTTTTTATAAAGTTCATTTTGAACGTTATGCGGTATACTGGCCGGTAGTTCATTAGGTATTGAATGGGAATGGAAGTATAATAGAACATATATAATAGGTATGAGAACAATATTAAGGTTATTTGTAGGTTGTGCGGTAGCTCTGTTTGGTACTGTCTGTATGGGAGCGGTAAGGTATGTTCCTGAAAATGTGAACGTAGAACTATCTTTAAAGGTTCCAGGTAATGATGCTGTGGATTACAAACTGTATCCAGGCAAGTTGGAGAATAGTTATTTTGACTATGAATGGCGTTCGGAAGGTAAACTTCCGGTGTCAGTCTTTCATAAGGTGGAAGAACAGCAAGGATGTACGCGGCTGACAGTGCAACTTACTGCCGCAGAGGATGTTTACTTCAACTATTACCAATGGATGAATACGGGTTATCGTCATGATAACTGTCAGTTTTATATGCCTGGATTCTGGTATCGCCGCAATCTACGTTCTCCTAAGGAAGCTCCCTCGTTTCATACATCAGATAGTTGGTTGGTTCGCGAAGATAGATTGAGTGCGCCGCTTACGGGGATCTTTTGCGAGAAAGAAAAGCGGTTTATGATAGTAAACCATTTGGGTGACTTCTCTATGGATGCTCTGGCTACGCATAAAGAAGGTGAAATCATTCTTTCAGGGAAAACTTCTTTGGGCTTTACCGGATTTGAGAATCGTCAGGGTGCATCTATGCTCTCTTTTGGTTTTCCCTATCGAGAAGCCCCTAAAAGTTATATCCGTAAATTGACATTGGCTCCGGCAGTAACAGCCTATCAGCATCTTAAAAAAGGAGAAACGATTTTGTTGACTTGGCAAATTACTGAAGGTGAAGCTAAGGATTATTCTGATTTTGTGCGGCATACTTGGGAATATTGTTATGATACATATTTGCCCAAGCCAGTAGATACTTCTTACTCCATTGAATATATGAAGCAAACTCTTAGCCAATTTTTTGTAAGCAGTTTTGTGGATAAATATCCATTGGTTTATAATTCGGGTATACATCTCCGCACGGACCAGTGTATTTCTAACGGGCAGGCGGAAGTTGGTTTTATAGGTCGTGTTCTTCTTAATGCGTTCAACGCCTGGGAATATGGTTGGGAATGTAATCGGGAGGATTTAAAGACTAACAGTACTAAAATATTCGACAGTTATCTGAAGAACGGATTTACAGAAGCCGGTTTCTTTAAGGAATCGGTCAACTTTGACAATAACTTTGAAGATCCGGTCCACAGTATTCGTCGTCAATCGGAAGGGCTTTATGCAATGTTTCATTTCCTGGCTTATGAAAAAGAAAAAGGACGTAAGCATTCGGAATGGGAGCAACGGCTGAAAAAAATGTTGGATATGTTCCTGCAATTGCAGAATACTGATGGTAGTTTTCCGCGGAAGTTTCGGGATGATTTTTCTATCGTAGACAAGAGTGGAGGAAGTACTCCTTCGGCTACATTACCTTTGGTGATGGGATATGAGTACTTCAAAGATAAACGTTATCTGGATAGCGCTAAGCGAACTGCGGATTATCTGGAAAAAGAACTGATCTCTAAAGCGGATTATTTTTCATCTACCCTGGATGCGAATTGTGAAGATAAAGAGGCTTCGCTTTATGCTGCCACTGCTACTTATTATCTTTCCTTGGTTACTAAGGGAGAAGAACACAAGCATTATGCTGATCTGACGAAGCAAGCCGCTTATTTTGCATTATCGTGGTATTATTTGTGGGATGTTCCTTTCGCGCCCGGGCAGATGCTAGGTGACATTGGTCTGAAAACACGTGGTTGGGGAAATGTTTCCGTAGAGAATAATCATATTGACGTGTTTGTTTTTGAGTTTGCCGATGTACTTCGCTGGTTATCGAAAGAGTATAATGAATCTCGTTTTTCAAATTTTGCAGAGGTGATTTCAACTTCTATGCGGCAGCTATTGCCTTATGAAGGACACATGTGCGGTATTGCCAAGATAGGTTATTATCCGGAAGTCGTTCAGCATACCAGTTGGGATTACGGAAAGAATGGAAAGGGATATTATAATGACATTTTTGCACCGGGATGGACTGTTGCCTCCTTATGGGAGTTGTTCACACCGGGACGTGCGGAGATTTTTATGGGAAAGTAATAATTTAGAAATAGGCTATTATGGCGTCTAGAAGGAGACTATATCTTCACCGTACAAGACTGGATGGAGCGTAAGACATTTGAAGATGAGATCGGGCGTAACTGTTACTATATTGATGTCCATAAACCGGGACATAAAGAGACACGTTATAAAAAAGGCGAATCGCATGGAATTCCCTATCGTTGCCTGACGCCTAAAGGACTGAAGAATGTATTAACTGCAGGCCGTTGTATCTCCACTGATGAGGAGGCTTTTGGAAGTCTGCGGGTCATGCCTCCTTGCCTGGTGACAGGTGAAGCCGCCGGAATGGCTGCTGTGCATGCTATCAAACAGACAAGGAATGACGTTCACAAAATTGATATTGCTCTTTTACGTAAAAGATTAAAAGAAGAAGGACAATACTTTTTATAAATATGGACTAATGATACAAATAGTCTTGTATATGCAAAACCTACACGTGAAGCTCCAGGATAAAACGGGTTCCTTTGGTATAGCCTGTATCTAGCGTCAGGCTACCATTCATTTTTGCAGCGATAAGTGAACAGATCGGCAGCCCTAGTCCATCTCCTGTAGTGAGGTCTTTCACTTCCGTGAAAGGTTTGAAAAGATTTTCCTGTTGTTCTGCCGGAATACCTGTTCCTGTATCCGTCACGATAAACTGATGCGTGTGTGCGCCACGTTTCTTGAATTCGAGGCTGATGCGTCCTTGTTCGGTATAGATGGCGGCGTTTCTTAGTAGGTAGAGAAGAATACGTTCCAGTTGTTCCTTGTTTGTTTTTACTTGAAGCTTCGGTGCATTGACCGACGGAGTAACCTCTGTTTTTATATACTCCTTAGCCTTATCCATCACATTTTCGCAGAAAGTTCCTACATTGATTTCTCCTAGTTCATAGAACTCAGTCAATGAGTTCTCTAAAGAAGACAGTTCCTGAATGTCGTCGCTGAATTTTTTCAGAGCGGCCACTTGTCCCTGCATCTGGCCGGCTTCTTGAGGAGCTTTCTGCAACAGCTCTTCTGCCGAATGGGCCAATGTATTCAGGGTAGGCTCCATTTGCGAAGATATGTTTTGTATGAATTTGGTTTTTAATTCATTATGCTCATTGGCTATCTTCACGCTTTTCTTTAATTTACGATTGCCGGCGATGAATTTCAGCAATATGACAGCCAGTATGACTAATCCGGCTATAAGGATAACCACAAGGGCGCAGAGACCTATAATAATATACTGTTTGGCAGATAGCGTATCCTCTTTTTCCTGTATTGTCTGTAGACTCTCATCGTATTTTCTCTTCAATACATTTAGTTCGTCTTGAGCTGTCAATGCTTTTACGGAGTCCGTCCAGACAATGTAACTTTCGTAGGTACGCTCCATCAAGGGGGCATTATTGGCTTTGCGGGCGATGCCGATAAGATTCTTGTAGCACTCACTCACTTTTTCATAGTTTTTCTTTTCCTTATATTGGCTGATAAGTTTGCGGAAACAGGCATCGCCTTGTGCGTTCTGATTGAAAGTATAATAATAGTTGGCTTTTGTATATAGTAATGTCTCCGTTAACGAGTCGTTTTTGGCAAGATTGGCCGTTTCCTCCAGTTTGTTCAGTTGAATTTTGGCCTGTGCCGGATTCTTGAGTGCAGTGTACATCTGCAACCGCTCCTTGCTTACGAGGAAGCGCAGGTTATGAAAGACTTTTTTCTGATTTTGTTCTCCGGCCCATATAAGTTGATCCATATCGCGACAAAGTTCGAACCCTTCTTTGTAGAAGTTCTCTCTGACATATAGCGCATTGGCTTGAACGCCACATTCGATGGCTTGTGGATAGTTCTCGCGGGCTGCAAAAGCTTCGTATGCTTTTTTAAATAAGTAACGCGCTTTGATGTAATCTTTTTGATGAAGGCTGCTCTGCGCTTGTTCCTTTAATTCAGTGGCTCTGTCTTGAGGAGTTTGTGCATAGGTCAGTATGCTGAAACAAAATATCATTAAAAGACTTGTGATTGATGTTTTCATATTTATTTCATATTTGTTTGTCACAAATGTAAAACAAATATATGAAAAAAGATAGCGTTGACGATGAAATAATTTCATTCTGTATGATGTTCGCTGCAATTATCCTGCCCAATTCTCTCTATCGAGATTCCGATAACTGATAGCTTCTGCCAGATGGCTCGGTCGTATTTGCTCCATTCCTTCCAGGTCGGCTATTGTACGGGCTACTTTTAGGATTCGGTCGTAGGCTCGGGCAGACAAGTTCAGTCGCTCCATAGCACTCTTTAATAGCGCCAGTCCTTTTTCGTCCGGTCGGGCATACATGGCGAGCAGTCTGCTGTTCATCTGTGCATTACAATAGACACCCGTACATTCGGCATATCGTCTTTCCTGCATTTGGCGGGCTTTTATCACTCGTTGCCGAATGATACTGCTCGGTTCCCCTTGTCTTTGGTCGGAAATCTTATCAAAAGGTACGGGAACAATCTCTATCTGAATGTCAATACGATCTAATAACGGACCGGATATTTTATTCAGGTATTTCTGTACTTGCCCGGGACTGCATACGCATGCTTTTGTCGGATGATTGTAGTATCCGCATGGACAAGGGTTCATGGACGCGATCAGCATCAGATTGGCCGGATAGCTGATAGTACTTTTGATGCGGGAAATGGTGATCTGGCGGTCTTCCAATGGTTGACGCAACACTTCCAGCACTCCTCGGTTGAATTCCGGCAATTCATCTAAAAAAAGCACCCCATTATGTGCCAGACTGATTTCTCCGGGTTGTGGAAAACTACCTCCGCCAACCATCGCCACCTGGGAAATTGTGTGGTGAGGGTCGCGGAATGGGCGTTGGGAAATCAATGATGAACCGCGTTTCAGTTGTCCGGCAACTGAATGTATCTTGGTGGTTTCCAGACTTTCACCCAGTGAAAGAGGAGGAAGAATGGAAGGAAGGCGTTTGGCCATCATCGATTTACCGCTACCCGGAGCACCTACCATTATTAAGTTATGCCCTCCGGCTGCTGCAACTTCTAGTGCCCTTTTTACATTCTCTTGCCCTTTAACATCTGCAAAATCCAAGTCACAGTTCGTCTGTTGTTGATAGAATTCTTCCCGTGTATTAACAACAGTCGACTCTAATTCGCGTTCATTATTGAAGAATTCGATGACCTCCTTGATATTACTGACTCCGTATACTTTTAATTGATTGACAACGGCAGCTTCCCGTGCGTTTTGTTGGGGGATGATTAGTCCTTCGAAACCATCTTCGCGCGCTTTGATAGCAATGGGAAGCGCACCTTTGATAGGTTGTATACTTCCGTCCAGACTTAGTTCGCCCATTAACAAATAGCGGGAAAACTTCTCGGAAGAGATTGTTTCGTTAGCTCCTAACAATCCGATGGCAAGAGGCAAGTCATAAGCTGAACCCTCTTTTCGGATGTCGGCTGGTGCCATATTAACTACTATATTGCTAGTGGGCATTTTATAGCCATTTACCAGCAATGCGGAAATAATACGTTGATGGCTTTCTTTGACCGCAGAATCCGGAAGGCCGACGAGATAGAACATACAGCCGCGCGAGCTGTTAACTTCGATTGTGATGAGTGTTGCATCAATCCCTTGAACAGCCGCTCCGAATACTTTAATTAACACGTTTGATTATTGATTATTTTTTCTTCTTATTGTCTTGTTTTTCCTTTTCTTCAGCAGCAGTGACTACTTCCTCAATTTTCTTCTTCAATTGTTCTCCTTTGAGGTTTTTCGCGAGAATCTTACCGTCTGCCGACAGAAGAATGTTGCTGGGAACTTGCTTGATGGTGTATTGTTTGGCTACTTCGGAATTTAGTCCGCCAAAATCACAGACTTGTTCCCAATTGAGCGTATCACGTTTTATAGCATCTTGCCATTCTTGTTTATCCATGTCAAGGGAGATACCGAGCATGGCTATATGTTTGTTTTTCTTATATTTCTGATAGATCTCTTTTAACTCGGTATTGCTTCGATGATTGGAAATGCTATCTCCCCATGAAGCCCAAAAGTTGATTAACAGGTTCTTTTTCTTGAAATCTTCTGATGACCGGGTAATTTTTTCCCCTTTTATGTTAGATAGACTGAAGAAGGGAGCATATTTCCCTGTTTCTGTTTTCTCTGCCAGTGAGATGGCTTCATTGAGTTGTTCGATATACAGCTTGTCTTGCAATATTCCTGTCATGACTTCAATTAGCTTCTTTATTTTGTTGAAATCGGGCGAATCTTTCTGAACAAAGTATTTATCCAACAAGTAGAGGCTGACAAAAGAAGAATGATGCTTCATGATGAATTCTTCTGCTTTTTGCTCTAAATCTTTCTCGGATGGGGTAGGCAGGCTATTTAGTTCTTTCTGAAAGTTTGTAAACTCTTCATTATATATATTACCATTGATATCCAGATATTCCGGGTGATTGATATCTCCTTTTATTTTGATCTGATTTCCTTTGTCAAGGAAGATTGGATATTCTGTCTGATTGTCAATAAGTAAAAAGGCAGAAGTAATGGTGTCTATTGAAGCTGTATAAGAGAATTTATCGTTCTTCGCGAAAATGGTATCTATCCGGTCGAATGATTCGTCCATCCCATACAGATAAAGCGTATCTGTGCCCAGACCTTTGATTTCCCCGGTTATGCTAACCTTCTTTGAAGATTTACCACAACTGCATAGACAAATGATTATGAGGATTAAAATGCTACTCTTTTTCATTGCTTTGATTTCTTTTCTGCGAAAGTACGGTTTTTACAGATAAAAAAAAAGAATTGCCCGTCATTTATAATGACAGGCAATTCTTAATATTTAAAATAGAGTGATAATTCTCTTATTTAATGATGTTCATGAAATCTGCATTTGTGAAGAATTTAGCAAATTCCAAGTCAGTAGCTGCTTTCTTAGCTAATGAAGAATCTTTAGCAACTGCGCTCTTCAAGCTGCTTGTTACCATAGAAGAATTATTAGTTCTAGCACCTAAAACTGCCATCAGGTAGTCAGTGTAAGCATCAGGTCTTGTTACGTTAGCCAATGTGTTTTTAGCTTTGTTGTAGTCCTTAGCAAGGATTTGAGCCAAAGCAGCACTGTTAGTCTTAGAGTCACCGAATGAGTTTACTGCTCTTTCATATTGACCTTGAGCGATGTACAGGTTACCCATAGATTCGCCAAGTTCTTTTGTGCCGGCAGCTTTACCGAAGTATGCTTCTGCAGCAGCTTTGTCACCCTTCATCAAAGAGATCAAACCTAAGTTCATGTTAACTTCAGGAGTAGCATTAACGCTGGCAGCTTTCTTGAAGTAAGATTCTGCTTTGTCAATGTTACCGGCTTGGTAAGCTAATTTACCCAAGTTGTTATAACCACGGTAATCGTTCGGGAATTGTTTGGTAGCTTGAGCATAGATAGCTTCTTGTTTAGCAGGATCGCTAGTTAGTGTAGCAGCATACAGCAATTCTTCTACGTTCAGTTCAGAAGGATTAGAAGAAGCCAACTTAGCGATTTCTTCGTCAGACTTACCGATGATTTCATAGTTTAAAGTCAAACGAGAACGACGCAATTGAGGAAGAATTGTGTTAGCCAATTCTTTGTATACAGCAGAGATGTTTTTGATTTCGCTTTCTCTTTGAGCAGGATCTTGGTACATTGCAATAACGCGGAGAATCAACTCTTTGTCTTGGATGTTAGATTTAGAAACCAGTTCTTGGAAACCTTCCCAGTCCTGTGCAGTATATTTAGCATCGATCGGAGCATCGATTTTTGCTTTCTTCAGGTCTTTGCTCAACATCTTAGTTGTGTTGCCTTCACGGTTTTCAGCAAGAGTAGTATTCAAGCTTACACCACCATCAGGAGAAGCGTATGCAGAAACTTCGATGTTGCTGATCTTCTTGTTAGCAGCTTCGTTAACGTTAGCTACTTCTTTGTTGAATTCTTTAGCAGTCTTCAATTCGCTGGAACGAATGTTAGCTTGTTGGATCAAGAACATGATGTTGGCATCGTGTTTTTCTTTGATGATACGTTGGAAAGCGTCTTCGCCCAATGCAGGGTTAGCGTTACCTAATGTATTGTTTACTAATTCAGAAGTAGAGATTACACCATCAGCTATTTTCACAGCAGGAATAGTTACCACTTTCTTTCCGATAGTAGCTTTGAATTCCAGATACAATTCTGACTTAGCCATTTCAGGAACATAGTCAAAAGAAGTTTTCATCGTGTAGCTACCGCCCATCTTGTAAGAGATAGTCTGGTCGTTACCTTCCACTTTTTCACCTTGGAAAGTAGCTGGTTGGCCTTTAGCTTCGCCGCCATTCCATTTCAAAACCGGAGTAACTTCTACAACCGCTTTTTTGTTGAAATACTTTTCAGGAAATTTACCATTGATGGTCGCAGGAACTTTACCACCTACTGCCTCCAGCACTTGCGGAGTAACAGTGAAGTAATCAGCTGACAATTCACCCATTTTTTTGCTGCAAGAAGAGAATAATGCAACAACCATTGCCATGAGTAAAGGCAAGTACAACTTCTTAGTCATTTTAGGTATAAATTAAATGTTTGTAATTGAAATATCGTCTATTTGCCAACCTCCTTCTGCTCACACAGAAAAAGTAACGCAAAGATATTAATTCTTAATATAATTATATAGATAAGGGGGCGATTTTATCATAATTTAATGAAATAACTCCTCTTTTTCTTTCCTATACTTGATATTTCGTGGGTGATGCTCGATAATCTCACTACGAAGCATATTGCGGTCGATGTGGGTATAGATTTCCGTTGTCGCAATGGATTCATGTCCGAGCATACATTGAATGGCTCTCAAATTAGCTCCACCTTCCAGTAAATGAGTGGCAAAGGAGTGCCGGAAAGTGTGCGGACTGATGTTTTTGGTAATGCCCGCTTTTTGTGCTAATTCTTTTATCATATGAAAGATCATAATTCGGGAAAGACCTTTGCCTCTCCGCTGACTGACGAAAACGAAATCCTCATGCCCTTTTTTCACTTCAATCTGGTTACGGTCTGTGATGTAAAGCTTTATTTCATTAATGGCCCGGGGGGAGATCGGTACGAGTCGTTGTTTGCTTCCTTTTCCTTCTACTTTGATAAAGCCTTCATCAAAATAGAGGTCGGATAGTTTAAGGGTGATAAGTTCTGATACCCGAAGTCCGCAGCTGTATAGTGTTTCTAAAATAGCTCTGTTTCGCTGTCCTTCAGCTTTGCTGCGGTCGACGGCGGAGATAATCCGGTCAATTTCCTCCACAGTCAGTACTTCAGGAAGTTTGAAACCTATTTTAGGGCCTTCTAATAGTTCACTGGGGTCTGCTTCCAGATAGTTTTCGAGGATGAGAAAACGGAAGAATGATTTGATTCCTGATAAAATGCGGGCTTGTGAACGGGGATGAATACCGATGTCATGTAATCCGGCCGCAAAACGTTGAAGATCGGACAGGCATACGTCCAATACGTAAATCCCTTCCAATGTCAGAAAGCTCATCAGTTTGTCCAGATCCGTCAGATAGGCATCCAGCGTATTAAGAGATAAGGACTTTTCCAGTTTGAGATACTGCTGATACTTCCTGATTATCAGCTCTTGTTGTTCCTTCTTATGCTTTTTTTCGTTGATTTCCATTTCTTTTTTCTACCTTTGCACATTCTTTCAGATACAAAGGTATAAAAAAACAGGATTGCGCGATGAAGATACAAATTATTAATGGCCCGAATATTAATCTGTTGGGTAAGCGTGAACCTTCCATTTACGGAAGCGTTACATTTGAAGATTACTTGGCTGATCTTCGCAAAAGATACGTTGACGTGGAGATCGACTATTTTCAATCGAACATCGAGGGAGAAATGATAGACTGCATACAGCAGGTGGGATTTGATGTGGATGGTATAATCTTGAATGCAGGTGCGTATACACATACTTCCATAGCTTTGCAGGATGCTATTCGTTCTGTGACATCTCCGGTGATTGAGGTGCATATTTCCAATGTGCATAGTCGCGAGTCTTTCCGGCACGTATCGATGATTGCTTGTGCTTGTAAAGGAGTGATTTGTGGCTTTGGGCTAAATTCGTACCGTTTGGCTTTGGAGGCTTTATTGGATAGATAATAAATAAGGTAATAATATATAATAGGTAGAAAGACTATGTTATTGAAACAGACTAAGATTGTGGCTTCCATCTCGGATAGACGTTGTGATGTGGATTTTATAAAACAGTTGTTTGAAGCTGGGATGAATGTAGTGCGTATGAATACAGCGCACGCTAGCCGTGAAGGTTTTGAAGCTTTGATTGCAAATGTACGTGCTGTGTCCAACCGTATTGCGATTTTGATGGATACAAAAGGTCCGGAAGTTCGTACGACGGCTAATGCAGAGCCGATTCCATATAAAATAGGAGAGAAAGTAAAGATTGTAGGTAATCCGGATTTGGAAACAACTCGTGAGTGTATTGCTGTTTCATATCCGAACTTTGTGTCTGACCTGAATATCGGCGGTACGATTCTGATTGATGATGGCGATCTGGAACTGGAAGTTATTGATAAGACGGATGGTTATTTGCTGTGTGAAGTTAAGAACGATGCTACTTTGGGAAGCCGTAAAAGCGTAAATGTCCCGGGTGTTCGCATCAATCTTCCTTCATTAACGGAAAAAGACCGTAACAATATTCTTTATGCTATCGAAAAGGATATTGATTTTATCGCTCACTCTTTCGTACGCAACCGTCAGGATGTACTTGACATACGTGAAATTCTGGATGCACATAATAGTGATATTAAGATTATTGCTAAGATTGAGAATCAGGAAGGGGTGGATAATATCGATGAAATCCTGGAAGTGGCAGATGGCGTAATGGTTGCCCGTGGTGACTTGGGTATCGAAGTGCCTCAAGAACGTATTCCGGGAATCCAGCGTGTATTGATTCGCAAGTGTATTCTGGCAAAGAAGCCGGTAATTGTTGCTACTCAAATGCTCCATACAATGATAAATAATCCTCGTCCGACTCGTGCGGAAGTGACTGATATTGCCAATGCAATCTACTATCGTACAGATGCTTTGATGTTGAGCGGAGAAACCGCTTATGGTAAGTATCCGGTAGAAGCGGTGAAAACGATGACTAAAATTGCGGCTCAGGCAGAAAAAGATAAACTGGAAGAAAATGATATCCGTATTCCGTTAGATGAGAATAGTAATGATGTTACGGCGTTCCTTGCTAAACAAGCAGTAAAAGCTACTTCTAAGCTAAAAATACGTGCTATTATCACTGATAGTTATAGCGGACGCACTGCTCGTAATCTGGCTGCTTTCCGTGGAAAGTATCCAGTGCTGGCTATCTGCTATAAAGAAAAGACAATGCGTCATTTGGCTTTGTCTTATGGTGTGGAAGCTATCTATATGCCGGAATTGGCTAACGGACAGCAATATTACTTTGCGGCATTGCGTCGTCTGTTGAAAGAAGGCCGTTTGCAGCCTTCCGATATGGTAGGTTATTTAAGTAGTGGTAAGGCAGGAACAAAGACCTCATTCCTCGAAATCAATGTAGTGGAAGATGCTTTGAAGCATGCAGAGGAGACTGTATTACCTAACAACAACCGTTATCTTTAATTTTTAGAGAGGTAAGTTTTATGCAGGAAACCGAATCGATAGACGAATATATTTTGCAGCATATTGATCCCGAGAGCGATTACTTGAAATCGCTCTATCGGGATACGCATATAAAGCTCCTTCGTCCTCGTATGGCTTCCGGGCATTTGCAGGGACGGATGCTGAAGATGTTTGTAGAAATGATTCAGCCTCGTCAGATATTGGAAATCGGAACGTATAGCGGCTACTCCGCCCTTTGTTTGGCGGAAGGTCTGCCGGAAGGTGGACTGTTGCATACGTTTGAGATCAATGATGAACAAGAGGACTTTACCCGTCCATGGCTGGAGAAATCACCGTTTGCTGATAAAATTCGTTTTTATATAGGTGATGCTTTAGAACTTGTTCCGCGTTTAGGTGTTACTTTTGATATGGCTTTTATTGATGGCGATAAACGTAAGTATATTGAATACTACGAGATGACATTGGCGTATCTTTCCGAAGGCGGATATATCATTGCTGATAATACTTTGTGGGACGGGCATGTGCTTGAACAGCCTCGCAATACGGACGCTCAAACAATTGGTATTAAAGCCTTTAATGATTTGGTAGCACAAGATGTGCGAGTGGAAAAAGTAATACTTCCTTTGCGTGACGGATTAACGATCATAAGGAAGAAAATAATAAGTAGTAAATTGTAAAACAGTAAATAACTTTATGGAAACAACCAGACAGAATAAGATATCTCGCCTGTTGCAGAAAGAGCTAAGTGAGATATTCCTGCTTCAAACAAAGTCCATGCCGGGTACATTGGTCTCTGTTAGCGCAGTTCGCATCAGTCCTGATATGAGTATTGCCCGTGTCTACCTCAGTGTTTTTCCTTCAGAGAAAGCAGAAGAGATGGTGAAGAATATCAATAACAATATGAAATCCATTCGTTATGAGCTTGGGACTCGTGTACGTCACCAGCTACGTATCATTCCTGAACTGAAATTCTTCGTGGATGATTCATTGGATTATATTGAGAAAATAGATTCATTGCTGAAGTGAAATAACTCATTGCAGAGGTGAACTTCCCTTTTTATATAGCCAGGCGTTATCTTTTTTCAAAGAAAAAGCATAATGCTATTAATATCATATCCGGCATTTCCGTATGTGGAGTGGCTCTTGCTACGCTTGCTTTGGTTTGCACTCTTTCTGTTTTTAATGGTTTTCAGGATATGGTGGCCAGCTTTTTTACGGCTTTTGATCCGCAGTTGAAAATTACGGTCCGTGAAGGAAAAGTCTTTGATGCACAAGATGAACGGATTCGTGCCGTTTGTGAGCTTCCTGAAGTGGAAGTGTTTACAGAGACGCTCGAAGAGAATGCAATGGTGCAATACAAGGACCGTCAGGCTATGGTTGTACTAAAAGGGGTGGAAGATAATTTTGAAGAGTTGACGGCCATAGACAGCATACTTTATGGCGCGGGAGAATTCGTTCTTCATGATTCGATCGTGAATTATGGCGTCATGGGAGTGGAATTGGTTGCGACTTTGGGAACTGGTTTGGAGTTTGTCGATCCTCTTCAGGTATATCTTCCCAAGCGAAATGCCAAAGTGAACATGGCAAATCCAGGCGCTTCTTTTAACCGTGATTATCTGTATTCTCCAGGTGTCGTATTTGTGGTGAATCAGCAAGAATATGATGGAAAATATATTCTGACTTCTCTTGATTTTCTTCGTCAGCTTCTGGATTATACAACAGAAGTCTCTGCGATGGAATTGAAATTGAAACCTAATGTAAATACTTCATCGGTACAATCTAAAATAGAAAACATACTAGGTGATGATTTTGTTGTTCAGAATCGTTATCAGCAGCAGGCAGATGTTTTCCGTATTATGGAGATAGAGAAACTAATCTCTTATTTGTTCCTCACTTTTATTTTAATGATAGCCTGTTTTAATGTGATAGGCTCTCTTTCTATGTTGATCTTGGATAAGAAGGATGATGTAGTAACTTTGCGGAGTCTTGGAGCTAGTGATAAACTCATCTCCCGAATATTCCTCTTTGAAGGACGTCTCATTTCTCTTTTTGGCGCTATTTCCGGTATTGTCCTGGGCTTAATCCTATGTTTTATACAACAGAAATTCGGTATAATTTCATTGGGAGGCGGTGGTGGTACTTTTGTTGTAGATGCCTATCCTGTCAGCGTTCACGCTTGGGATGTCGTATTAATCTTTATCACAGTTTTAGCCGTTGGTTTTCTCTCCGTATGGTATCCTGTACGTTATCTAAGTAAGAGACTTTTATAGCTAAATGGTAATGTTTTTATTATAGCCATTTTTCTATAATTGATAACTTTTAATTCCTTTTTATGGTGTTTTATTTTCGTAATTGATACGATACTGCTATATTTGGCTCAATTTTGTTAATTGGAAATAATCTATAAATACTTCTGTGAAACTTGAGAATAATGAAATATGTAGAATAGTAGACGGCGATGAAATTGCTTTCAATCGTTTTATGGAGCATTATTCTTCGCGTTTATATCACTATACATTTGCGCTACTTGGCCAGAAGGAGTCAGCTGAAGAGATTGTGAGTGATGTTTTTTTTGAAGTTTGGAAAAATAGAAAAAGTCTGGCTGAAATTGGCAATATGAATGCTTGGATCCAGACAATCACCTATCGAAAAGCGATTTCTTTTTTGCGGAAGGAAACTGGAAAGTATGAATTGTCATTTGATGATATCGAAGATTTTATTTTTGAGCCGGTTCAATCTCCAGCCGAGGAGATGATTAGTAAGGAAGAAATGGCTAAAATTAATGACGCCATTCAACAACTTCCTCCCAAGTGTAAACATGTCTTTTTCTTAGCAAAAATAGACGGGCTTCCTTATAAAGATATTGCAGATATGTTGAACATATCAGTGAAGACTATCAATAACCATATTGCTTTTGCGTTAGATGAAATTGCTAAAAGATTGAATATGAAATCTCGCAAGAGCTAAGTTTTTTACTCTCCTTTACTCTCCTGCTTATTAATGCTTTATTTTTTCACATAGCTAACTCCACTTTTATTCTTTTTACCCGAAAAATGAAAAAAAATCATTTTTGACTGGGAGATTTTTTTTTTAGTTGCGTCTTTATCTATAGAACAACATTAAAATAGGATTATGAGCTTGAAAGAATACCATCGTCTCGCAGATTTATTTAGTAAATTGAATTCTCAAGAAAATATTGAGGATGATTTTACTTCTATGCCTGATGCTGAGAAGTTGAAATTCTTTTGGGAAAATTGTGTGCAGGAAAAGATTGATTCATCTTCTATCATAGAGAAGACTCAACGAAAGATGCGAAAAGATGCTATGAAGCGCAGAAAGAAATATTTCTTAGTTGCTTCAGCTTCTATTGCTGCTTCCTTTTTGATTTGTATTTCAACTATTTATTTTTTTAATCAGAATGGAAGTGTTAATTTAGACTTCCAGGCTATTGCTGAAGAAATGGATAGCCAATCTGTTGAGGAAGTGACTCTTATTACTTCCAAGGAACAGCTTAATTTGGATGAAGATGTTTTCATTAAGTATTCGAAAGAGGGGAAAGTTGCTGTCAATTCACAAGTGATAAAAGAGAAAGAAGAGAAAACCAAAGAGGAACAAGAATATAATCAGTTGCTTGTCCCTGCGGGGAAAAGGGCTAGAGTAGAATTGTCTGATGGGACTCGGCTGGTCGTTAACTCCCAGTCAAAAGTGATTTATCCTCGTTGTTTTAAAGGAGACATTCGTAAAATCTATGCCCAAGGAGAAGTTTTCCTGGAAGTTGCGCATGATAAGAAACATCCTTTTATAGTGGAGTCTGATGATTTTAAACTGCAAGTGTTAGGAACGAGGTTCAATATCTCGAATTATAAAGGAGGAACAACTAATATTGTATTGGTGGAAGGTGCGGTAGAAGTTACTGATAAGAATGAAAAGAAAGCACGTTTGAATCCTAATGATCTGTTGAATATAGCAAATGGTACAATTGCTTATCAAAAGCAAGTTGATGTAGCAGAGTATATTAGTTGGGTAGAGGGGATTATGTTATTGAATGGTAATGATTTGTCGCAGATCATTCAAAGACTAAGCATCTACTATGGTATATCTATTCAATGTGATCCAATTATTGGTAAAGAAAAAGTGTATGGGAAATTAGATTTGAAAGATGATATAGACGAGGTGATTGAATGTATTCAGCAAACCCTGCCATTCACGATCGAAAAAAGTGATACTAGTATATATTTAAATAAATAATTTTTTTAATTAATCTTTTAATATGTTTGCCTATGAAGAACAGACTGCCATTATGACAAAAAAAATCGGATAAATATTGCCGTATTTACCCGATAGTAATTCCCTAGTTAAATCAATAAATCCAAAATTGTTAACCTAAAAAGAAATTTTTATGGTAAAGAAAACTATTTTTTTACACTTAAAGAAAAGACTTAAGCTTTTTTGCATTATAAACGTCTTTTTTATGATTCCATTCTCTTCATTCGGTACTAATTCTATTAGTTGGAATTCCGAAGAAGATTTATTCTCAGTACAGTATGAGAATGTTACAGTTAAAGATATTTTAGATTATATCGAAAAACATAGTAAGTATATTTTTATTTACTCTGCTAATGTTCAGAAAAATCTGAATAACAAAGTCTCCATTTCAGTTTCCAATAAGAAAATAGATGCTGTATTAAAAGAGTTGTTCTCAGAGACAGGACTGAATTATAAGATGTCGGGAAGACAAATTACTATTTCGGTGCCAGAAGCTCCTAAAGTACAACAAACTATACAACAAAAGGGTATTAAGGTAACAGGTAACGTTTCAGATGAAAAAGGTGAGCCTTTGATTGGTGTAACAATCATTTTGAAAAATGATTCCACAGTGCATGCATTGACAGACATGAATGGTAATTATAGTATTATTGTTCCTGAAAGAAAATCTGTGCTTTCTTTCCGTTATATTGGTTTTGTTCCTAAAGAAGAGGTAGTTAATAACCGGAAGGTTGTTAATGTACAAATGGTAGAAGATGTTGGTCAATTAGATGAGGTTGTAGTGGTTGCCTATGGCGCACAAAAGAAAGAGTCTGTTGTTGGTTCTATCACAACGATTGAGCCTGCTAAGTTAAAGGTTTCTACTACTCGTTCAATAAGTAATAATCTGGCTGGTACAGTTGCCGGTGTATTAGCTGTGCAACGTTCTGGTGAACCGGGATATGATAATTCTTCTTTCTGGATTCGTGGTATTAGTACATTCCAGGATGCCGGACAAAACCCATTGGTTTTGATTGATGGTATAGAACGCGATTTGAATAATATTGATCCTGAAGAGATAGAATCTTTTTCTGTGTTGAAAGATGCTGCTGCAAGTGCTGTTTATGGAGTGCGGGGAGCTAATGGTGTTATTTTAATTAATACAAAACGCGGACAAGTTGGTAAACCTCGTGTGACTGTAAAGGCTGAATTTGCAGCTACACAGCCAGTTAAACTTCCCGAGTATTTGGGTGCGGCAGATTATATGCAGGTTTTGGATGATATCTTGATGGATACAGGACAACAGCCTAAATATACAGATCGTATTGCAAAAACTCGTGCAGGTTATGACCCTGATTTATATCCGGACGTGAATTGGATGGATGCAATCGCAAATGATTATGCTTCGAATCAGCGTGTAACAGTAGATATTTCTGGTGGTACAGAGACATTACGTTATTCTTTTGTTGCTGCTGCGTATAATGAACGTGGTATTTTGAAACGTGATAAAAGCTATGATTGGGATCCTACTATTAAATTGCAACGTTATAACGTTCGTTCTAATGTGGATTTGAAATTAAGTCCTACTACGCAATTACGTTTTAATATTGGTGGATATTTGCAAGATAGAAATTCTACAACGAAAGATGTATCTCAAATTTTCCAGAAAGCGTTCGTTGCTGTACCTCATGCTTTCCCTGCACAGTATTCCAGTGGACAGATACCGACAACAGAGGAGCCAAACGTTTGGGCATGGGCTACTCAAAGTGGATATAAAAGAAGAAGCGACAGTAAGATTGAAACACTGTTTTCTGTAGAACAAGATTTGAAATTCTTACTTCCGGGATTGAAAGTAAAAGGTACATTCTCATTTGACAGGTTTTCTTCAGGTACTGTTTCTCGTGGAAAGACACCGGATTATTATGTACCTGCTACAGGACGTGATGATGAAGGTAATTTGATTATAGCATCAAAATCCAATGGTACTAATTTCTTGGATTACTCAAAAAGCGGTGACTATGGAAATAAGAGCGTATATATGGAAGCAACTTTGTCTTATGACCGTACATTCGCAGAGAAACATTCCGTTGCTGCAATGTTATTGTTTAATCGTCGTAATTATGATGATGGAAGCAAGTTGCCTTACCGTAATCAGGGATTGGCAGGACGTGCATCTTATACCTATTCGGGTAAATATGTAGGTGAATTTAATTTTGGCTATAATGGCTCTGAAAATTTTGCCAAAGGTAAACGTTATGGCTTTTTCCCTTCAGGAGCAATTGGCTGGATTGTATCGGAAGAGGCATTTATGCAACCATTGCGTAAGGTCATATCTAAATTGAAATTGCGTGCGTCTTATGGTCAGGTAGGTAATGCTAATTTAGGTGGACGCCGTTTTGCGTACCTTTCTACAATTACCGATGACTATGATACATTAAACATGTATAAATGGGGATTGGATAGTAGTTATGGTTTAACTGGTATGGCGGAAGGTGAGTTTGCTGTACAAGATTTGACGTGGGAGATTGTTAATAAGATGAATTTGGGGGTTGAGCTAGGTTTCCTGAATGGTATGATTGATTTGCAATTAGATTATTTCGACGAACGCCGTAAAGATATATTTATGCCACGTGAGTCTGTTCCGATGACGGCTGGATTTATGAAGCAGCCTTGGAAGAATTTTGGAAAAGTGACTAATCAGGGTGTAGAAGTTTCCTTAAATGTTAATAAACAGTTTGGCAAAGACTTATTTGTCAGCTTAATGGGAACATTTACCTATGCTCATAATGAAATAACAGAAAAGGATGAACCTAGTGCAGTAGTTGGTACTAACCGTGCTGAAACAGGACATCCGGTAGGGCAATTAACTGGCTATATAGCAGAAGGTTTGTTTACAGAAGACGATTTTGAAGACGTAAGTACAGGTAAACTGAAAGAAGGAATTCCGACTCAAAGTTTTGTAAGCAAACTCCGCCCGGGAGATATCAGATACAGGGATGTCAATGGTGATGGTAAAGTGGACGTATTTGATAAATCGCCAATCGGAGGAACAAAAGATCCGGAGATAGTATATGGCTTTGGACTGAATATGAAATATAAGGATCTAGATTTTGGAGCTCTCTTTCAAGGAATAGGTCGTAGTTGGAATATTTTAGGATCAAGCATTATTCCGGGTGCCAATAGAGGAGTGACAGGCAATATGTTTACTAATGCAAATGATCGTTGGACTGTAGACAACCCAAGTCAGAACGTATTTTATCCGCGATTGGATGACGGTATAAATAGTAATAATAACCAACCATCTACATGGTGGCTGCGGAATATGAGTTTTTTACGTTTAAAAAACATTGAACTTGGTTATTCCTTACCAAAGAATTTGTGGAGAAATACTACAGTTATATCAGGCATTCGTCTTTTCGTGAGAGGAACAAATCTTTTAACATTCTCAAAATTTGATTTGTGGGATCCGGAAGTCGAAAATACTACAGGGGCTGCGTACCCAATTATGAAATCGTTATCTGCAGGTTTTGAAATTAAATTCTAATAATAGCGCATATGAAAAATAGCATATTAAAATTTATAGTACTAAGTATTATTACGACATTTACTTTTTCTTCTTGTTCTGATTATCTGGATAAGCAACCGGATGACCAGTTGGATTTAGAATCAGTATTTGAGAATAAAAAGAATATGGAACGTTGGCTGGCATATATTTATCGCGGCCTGCCCGAATATTATACTTATGATGGTCCGGATGCCATAGCTGATGAACTGATTCCTTCAGTTGGTTGGGAAGCGCAAGGATTTAAAGCCATTCAATATCAAAAAGGTAACTGGACAGCAGACAATCCCGGGGTAATTGCTTATTGGAATACTTATCCCAAATATATTCGTTCTGCTTATTTGTTTATAAAACATGCTCACCCATTGGAGGCTGTACCGGCTGAAGAAGTAGACTTTATGAAAGCTGAATGCCGTTTCTTTATAGCTTATTATAATTCTATGATGGCTATAGCTTATGGTTCAGTTCCTATTATTCGCGAGGCTAGTGAAAGTACTTCGGCTGATGATCTGATGTTGAAACAAGAGCCGTTTTATAATGTAATTGATTGGGCAGATCAAGAAATGCTGGAAGCTTCAAAACAATTGCCTGCCACTCAAACTGAAGATAAGAAATATGGCCGTGTGACTTCTGTTGGATGTTTGGCAATGCGTGCTCGTATGTTATTATTTGCTGCTAGCGACTTGGTGAATGGTAATCCTGCATTGGCGAATATAAAAAACATTGATGGAACCCCTATCTTTAATTCTGCACATGATCCGGAACGATGGAAAAGAGCAGTAGATGCTTGTAAACTGGTTATCGATGAGGCGGAAGCCGCTGGCTATCATTTGCATTATGAATATTTGGATAACGGTGATATTGATCCTTTTCTTTCTTATCAGAATGCAGTGATGAAGAGATGGAACGAAGCTAACAGAGAATTACTGTTTGTTCGCACAATGGATTCTGGTGGATGGTATGATAAAAACTGTATTCCACGTGGTTTGGGTATTAATGGAGTGGGAGCGATCGGAATAACCCAATCTTTGGTTGATGCTTTTTTCATGAGAAACGGTCAAAGACCTATTATAGGTTATAATTCGGATGGTTCTCCTAAAGTTAACCCTGATGCTAATTATTCAGAGACAGGCTTTAGTACGCAAAAAGAGACCTATTCTACAAAGTGGCAGTATGGGTCTTCAGAAGGAGATCGTAATAAAGATGAAAATGTAGTTGTAGATGCCAATACCTATAAAATGTATTGTGACCGCGAGCCTCGTTTTTATATTTCAGTACTGCATAACGAACAATGGCATATTGGTGGTAAGAGAAATACAGATTTCTATATGGATGGTAAAGACGGTGGTCCTTCTCATGACGCTCCATGGAGCGGCTATCTGGTACGTAAGAGAGTAGATCCATCTGCAAATCCCAAAGAAGGTAGTGGAGATTATAAAAACCGTCATGGTGCATTATGTCGTTTAGCAGAGATCTATTTAAGTTATGCTGAGGCGTTGAATGAATATAGCATTGAGAAGGGCACTTATACTGCCAATCAAAAAGAGATTCTGAAATATGTCAATTTGATTCGTGAGCGTGCGGGTATTCCCGAATATAGTGTTTCAGCTGAAGAAGGCAAGATAACAGCCCCATCAGATCCTGTAGAAATGCGCGAGTTAATTCGTCAAGAAAGGCGTGTGGAATTGAATTGTGAATCTGGACTTCGTTTTAATGATCTGCGTCGCTGGAAATTAGCCGAGAAAGTATTGGATGGTGATTTTTATGGCATGAATGCTTATATTAAAGTATCCGATGCGGACTATAGAAATAAATATTATACTCGTACAGTATATCAGACACGTAAGTTTATAAGCTATTGGTGGCCTATTCCACAGGACGATATTGATAAGAATTGGAATTTGGTACAAACTCCTGACTGGACCGTCGGAAACCAATAAATAGTTATAATATTAATATATTGAATATAGATATGAAAAACGGATATATATTTAAGAAGAACCTTTTACGGTTCTTCTTCCTGACACTTGCTTCGTGTTTCATAGTAGCATGCAATGATGATGACGATGCTACTAATTCGCTCGACAATCGTACAAGTTTAGTTCTTACTCCTTCTGATTATGAAATAGAACTCAAGGAAGATACCCCGGATGAGGTTGCATTGACGTTAAACTGGACGGAAGCTGACCCAATAGGCTCTGACTATTATATTTCCTATCTTTATAAAATGAATCTGGAAAATAACAGTTTTGGAACAAACACAATGATAAGGGAGTATATTGATGATGATTTTTCTAAAAGTTATACTCATAAAGAATTGCAGAGTTTATTGGTGTCAAAGTGGAAGCAGCAGCCTGGTGATTTAGTAAAGTTACAAGCCCGTATTATCGGTTCTGTAGAAGGACCTAAGTTTGTAAAACCGGAAGTTTCTACAGTTACTATAAAAGTAAAGATGTATTCTGAAAAGACTTTTGTAGCAGACCATCTTTATATGTCAGGCACAGCTGTTGATGGTGAAGATCTTGAAATCTTGCCAATGGAAAGTCAGCCGAAGCGTTATGTTTCCATTTGTGACTTGAAGGCAGGTAATCTTCACTTCCCGATTGTTTGGAAAGATGAAAATAAGATTAATGCCATCTCACCAGTTGCTGCAGAACAACAGATAACTGATGGAGCAATGGAAGCTAAAATTAAGGGGATAGATAATGCTGGATATTGGGTGATTCCTGAAGATGGGCAGTATCGTGTAGTGGTAGATTTTGAAACACGTACCGTTACTATAGGTTTGGCTAGTAATTTTATAGAAGCTGATAAAATCTATATTGCCGGAACTTGTGTTAGCGCAGATGTAGAGATGACTCGCACGATAGAAGATGAAAATCAATATGCGTTCCATGCAGAACTGCAACCAGGTACTATTTATTTCCCGATCTTGTTTAATGGACAGAAAGATATGGCTATTGCTCCGGAAGAATCAGGCGATTTTACAGATGGTACAGCAATGAATATCTCGACAATGAGTCCGGAAGCAGCTGCGCTTGGTTATCATTGGAATATTAAGATTGCGGGTGTCTATCGTATTGTGATTAACATAAATACTAAAAAAGTTACGATTTACTCCCCCGAAACAGATCCTAAACCAATGGTTGTTTCGTGGACATGGAACAATAATACGGTGACTACCACTATCGAAAGAGTCTTTATTTGGGGACCATACGATGGATGGGTTAAAGATGGCACTGGTGATACAGGATTCACTATGGCTCATTCTATGACACCTAGTTTGGCAAATCCTTATTTGTTTATATACAAAGGAGCGGAGTTACCCAGAAAGAACTCCATTAAAGACAAAGATGGAAATGCACATCCGGGTGGATTGAACTTTAAAGTCGGACCGCAAAGTGCAGGTTGCTATACCTTTGGCTCAACAGCAGATGCCATCAGAGGATCTTATGACGGTTGCCTTGATATTGCAGAGAGTGACTACAATCAGAAACAGACTGTAGTCGGAGGGCAATCTCACAACCGCTATGCCTTCTTTAGTGTACCTGTAGGAGTTAATTACATAGAATTAGATATTAAAGAACTGACAGTATTCTTTGATAAGAGATAATCAAGCAGGATAAAATTAAGAGTGCTATATCAATTTCGTGATTTTTATATGAATAAAGAGAACAATGATATAGCACTCTTTAAAAAACAATTAGTAGTATGGTTATAAGAAAGATTAGTTATTATAGAGTAATTGTGTCTCTTTGTCTGTTTATGTTCCTTTTATCTCCTGTTTTCGGAGACGAGAATTCAGCCGTTTCATTTGATAAGGAACTACCGAAGAATAACATAGTTACGATTCAGCCTGATTCTTTGCGTATTCTTCATAACCCGCTTACAGGATGGGTGCTCTATGCAAGTATGGGAGTGGATGCTGCAGATTTTTGGGCACAGTATGACCATATGTATATTCCTGAATTAGGACACAATGTTAGTGTGACAGATTATGCTCATACGCTTTATATTCGCGCTAGTTGGACAGATTTTAATCCACAGGAAGATGTATATGGTTGGAAAATAGATTCTAATTTAAGAGCATATATTGAAGGAGCTTATCAGCGGAATATGCGTTTGGCATTTCGTGTTGTAGTTGACAGTCGTGATAAGAGAACAGAATTTACTCCTCAATTTGTAAAAGATGCCGGTGCAAAAGGATTTATGAATAAAGGTAAATGGTCACCTTATTCTGATGATTCAGTTTTTCAGAAGTACTATACTAAATTTGTGAAGGCCCTGGCTAAAGATTTCAACGATCCTTCGAAGGTTGAATTTATAGATGGATTCGGACTTGGGAAATGGGGAGAATATCATACAATGATTTATTCAACAGGTGATGATACTCCAAAGAAAGCAGTTTTCGATTGGGTGACAGATATATATTCTCAAGCTTTTGATAAAGTTCCAGTAGTAATTAACTACCATAGATGGATTGGTGCGGGAAAAGATTGGGTAGATGATGAACATTTTGCTGTTGACAGTGAAGAAATGTTGGAAGAAGCAATCAAGAAAGGATATTCATTGCGTCATGATGCATTTGGCATGACAACCTATTATGGCAGTTGGGAGCGTAGGTTCGCAAAAAAATATCGTAATATCTGCCCCATTATTATGGAAGGTGGCTGGATTGTCAAATCACATAGTTATTGGCAGGATCCTAGAGGATATCGCAAGGATTCACACGAGGACGTAAGACGCGGTGAGTTTGATGACAGCAAAGAGGCACATGTCAATATGATGGATTTTCGTTTTGGCGATACAGAATCCTGGTTTAAAGATGCTTTTGATTTAGTACGCCGATTCCTTCGGGAAGGGGGGTATAGGCTCTATCCCAGTGAAATCTCTTTGCCGTTAGAAGTCTCTAAAAAAACAACTCCGACTATTAAACATTGCTGGAACAATTTGGGATGGGGGTACTGTCCTACTAATATTCCGCAATGGAATCAAAAATATAAAGTAGCTTTCGCTTTGCTCGATTCTGAAACGAATGAGGTGCGATATACATTTGTGGATACGAATACAGATTTATCCAAGTGGATAAAAGGAAGTCCCGCTGAATATGTATTTGAGCCGGATATGTCCAAAGTTGAAACGGGTACTTATGTTTGGGCTGTGGGCCTGGTTGACCGGAGTAATAAAGATCTCATAGGGCTGGATATTGCCGCCAAAGGGGATATATTGGATTCGGGCTGGTTAAAATTGTCGAAAGTAAGCATAAAAAAATAAGAGCTATAGGTATGAAGATTAATTTTCAAAATATGTGCAGTTTGAGAAAAATAAGTTGTGGGCTTATTTTTTCTATGGCTATATCATTAGTCGCTTGCGGCAGTGATAATGATGAAGAAGGAGGTGGTAATGGTGATGATGGTTTGGTAGAAGATACTTCTATTCCTGGAAACAGCATTGTCACGGTAAAGCAGAATCGAAATATCATTTTGCATAATCCTCTTTCCGGATGGGTATTATATGCGGGTATTGGTGATGGTTTATCTTCCACATTCTGGCAGGATTATGATAATTTCCCGTCATCGGAAGGCACTGTAAAGGTCTCTGATTATGCAAATACCTTATACCTTCGTGGTGCCTGGGCTGATTTTAATCCTGAAGAAGGAAAATATGCATGGAACTCCGATTGTGATACCCCTTCGGCTAAACGACTGAAGATGTTGATAGAGGGAGCTAAGCAAAGAAATATGAAATTGGCCTTTACTTTTGTGGTGGATAGCCGTGATAAGCACTATAATTTTACTCCGAATTTTGTAAAAGAGGCTGGCGCGAAAGGATATGAAACACAAACAGGTTCAGTAAAAGTATGGTCTCCCTATCCGGATGATCCTATTTTCCAGAAATATTATGAGAAATTTATCAGGGCTTTGGCTAAGGATTTTAATGATCCCGACAAAGTACAGTTTGTAAGTGGTTCAGGATTTGGAAAATGGGGAGAGTATCATAGTGTATGGTACTATCAGGTGCGTGAGTTGGGAAAACCGGAGCTGCCGACTCGTGAGGCTGTTTTCGATTGGGTGACAGATTTATATTCTCAAGTATTTGATAAAGTTCCTGTGTTTGTAAATTATCATCGTTGGATAGGTACAAGTAAGGAATGGGACGGCAATAATTATGATAAAGATACTGAAAGATTAATAGGAAAAGCAGTAGCTAAAGGATATTCATTACGTCACGATGCGTTTGGTATGAAAACTTATTATTCTACTTGGGAACGCAATTTTATAGCCAAGTGGAAGTATCTCGTTCCTGTAGTAATGGAAGGTGGCTGGGTGAAAAATTCTCATGGAAACTCGATTCAGGGAGATGGATATGCCAATTATGCAGAAGTACGTCAGGGTGAGTTTGATGAGGCTAAAACAGCCTGCGTCAATATGATGGATTTACGCTATAATTCAGACTTTCGCAATGGAGAAACTTATTCATGGTTTAATGAAGCTTTCCAATTAGTTAAACAATTCTGTACAGAAGGAAGCTACCGTTTATTTCCGGACAGAATTTCTTTGCCTACAACTATCTCTAATGGTAAACAGATTGAAATAGCACATCGTTGGAATAATTTTGGTTGGGGATATTGTCCGACGAATATTCCCCAGTGGAAGAATAAATATAAAGTGGCTTTTGCTTTATTGGACACCAAGAATGATAAACCGAAGTATGTATTTGTTGATGGAGAACCGGAAGCTTGTGATTGGGTGAAAGGTACGGCTAAATCATATACGTTTACAACCCGGGTTGAAGGCGTGGAGGCAGGTAAATACATGTGGGCTGTTGGGATTGTTGACACGGCAAAGCAGAATGAGATTGGAATTCACCTTGCTGTAAAGAACAATGTAACATCTGCCGGCTGGTTGAAATTATTTGAAGTTATCGCTCGGTAAGTCATAGTCAATTGCTACGAGATACATTAATTGTTGGTAATGAGTGTATTGACAGGTCATAGTTCTCCGGTTCGTTGGGGATATATTTCCAAGATGCTAGCCATATATATGCTACGTATTGGATCTATATATGCTGCATATTGGATCTATAGATCCAACGTGTTGGGCATATATCTCCAATGAACTGATTGTAAGTGACTGGTACTTAGGTAAATGATAAGTGTATGGAATGGCTGGAATAATTATTTGCTTACGTATTGCTTGATATACATCTGAAAACTAGAAATAATAATTAACTGACGAAAACATTGATGAGAAAAAAAGTTTTGATTTTGGGATTGTGCCTATTGGGAGTCACACATTCTCTTTCGTCAAAAGATAAAAAGAGTATTCCTTTGTATAAGGATGCCAAAGCTCCAATTGAAAAACGTATTGATGATTTAATATCGCGTATGACATTGGAGGAAAAGATTTTGCAGCTAAACCAATATACATTGGGACGAAATAACAATGTGAATAATGTTGGCGAAGAAGTGAAAAAAGTACCGTCAGAGATTGGTTCTTTGATATACTTTGATATAAATCCAGAATTGCGTAATAGTATGCAGAAAAAAGCGATGGAAGAATCTCGTTTGGGTATTCCCATCATTTTTGGCTACGATGCTATTCATGGATTTCGCACCATATATCCTATTTCGTTGGGGCAGGCATGTTCATGGAATCCGGGATTGGTAGAACAGGCATGTGCGGTATCTGCACAAGAAGCCCGCATGTCTGGGGTTGATTGGACTTTTTCTCCCATGATCGACGTGGCACGTGATCCTCGATGGGGACGTGTAGCCGAAGGATATGGTGAAGATCCTTATACAAATGGAGTGTTTGCCGCTGCTTCGGTGCGTGGGTATCAGGGAGATGATATGTCAGCAGAGAACCGTATGGCTGCTTGTCTGAAACACTATGTAGGTTATGGTGCTTCGGAGGCTGGGCGAGATTATGTTTATACCGAAATTTCAGCTCAAACTCTTTGGGATACTTATCTGCTGCCCTATGAGATGGGAGTGAAAGCTGGTGCGGTCACTTTGATGAGTTCTTTCAATGACATCAGTGGAGTACCCGGGTCAGCTAATCCTTATATCATGACCGAGATATTAAAGAAACGCTGGAAACATGACGGGTTCATTGTGTCTGACTGGGGGGCTGTGGAACAGTTAAAGAATCAGGGATTAGCCGCTACAAAGAAAGATGCTGCTCGGTATGCTTTTAATGCGGGGCTTGAAATGGATATGATGTCTCATGCCTACGATCGTCATCTGAAAGAGCTTGTAGAGGAAGGTAAGGTAACAATGGCACAAGTTGACGAATCAGTTCGTCGGGTATTGCGTGTAAAATTCCGTCTGGGTTTGTTCGAACGTCCTTATACTCCGGTTACTAATGAGAAGGATCGTTTTTTCCGTCCGCAAAGTATGGCTGTGGCCGCTCAACTGGCAGCAGAATCAATGGTGCTGTTGAAAAATGACAATCAGATATTACCACTTACAAACAAAAAAAAGATTGCCGTAGTAGGTCCAATGGCAAAAAATGGTTGGGACTTATTGGGTTCCTGGTGCGGACATGGAAAAGATACGGATGTGGAAATGCTCTATGATGGGTTGACTGCCGAGTTTGGAGGAGACGCCGAATTACGTTATGCAATGGGATGCAAACCGCAGGGCAATGACCGTTCAGGTTTTGCTGGCGCATTGGACGTTGCTCGTTGGTCTGATGTAGTCATTGTTTGTTTGGGCGAGATGCTTACCTGGAGTGGTGAGAATGCTTCCCGTTCTACGATTGCTTTGCCACAGATTCAGGAAGAATTGGTGAAAGAACTAAAGGAGGCTGGTAAACCTGTTATATTGGTACTTTCTAATGGACGTCCCTTGGAGTTAAATCGCATGGAACCTCTTTGTGATGCTATATTGGAGATATGGCAACCGGGAATAAATGGTGCACGTTCAATGGCAGGTATTTTATCAGGACGTATCAACCCTTCCGGTAAACTAGCCATGACGTTCCCTTATTCCACAGGACAAATTCCTATTTATTATAATCGCCGCAAGAGCGGACGCGGACATCAGGGATTTTATAAAGATATAACAAGCGATCCGTTATATCCGTTCGGGCATGGATTAAGTTATACCGAATTTAAGTATGGCACTGTTACCCCTTCTGCTACTAAAGTGAAGCGTGGCGATAAACTGTCAGCAGAAGTGACCGTCACCAACACCGGTTCTCGCGACGGAGCAGAGACTGTTCATTGGTTTATCTCCGATCCTTATTGCTCTATCACCCGTCCGGTGAAAGAACTGAAACACTTTGAGAAACAACTTATCAAAGCCGGCGAAACGAAGACTTTCCGTTTCGACATCGATCTGGAACGTGATTTCGGTTTTGTCAATGAGGATGGTAAACGCTTCCTTGAAGCCGGCGAATATCATATTCTGGTACAAGGACAGACCGTTAAAATAGAACTGATAGACTAAAAATGTAAAGAACAAAAGTGTGTGAAGAGCTGATAGCTAAGTTGGTTTTTTACACATATTATATTAACACAGAATCACCATGAAAAAGAAAATAGGAGGCATAGGTTTATGTATGCTTGCATGGAGCATATTAACCTGTGCACAAACAATCACTCCCCAAGCCGAACAACGTGCGAAGGACATTGTATCAAAAATGACTTTGCAAGAGAAAATAGAGTATATCTCCGGATATACCAGTTTTTCTCTGCGTGCCATTCCCCGTTTGGGAATACCTGAAATCAAGTTGGCTGACGGGCCGCAGGGAATTCGTAATCATGCTCCCAAGAGCACTTTATATCCTTCCGGAATACTTTCCGCTTCTACTTGGAACCGGGAATTACTTTATAAGTTAGGGCAAGGCTTGGGACAGGATGCCAAGGCAAGAGGAGTTAATATCCTGTTGGGGCCGGGCGTGAATATCTATCGTGCTCCATTGTGCGGCCGTAACTTTGAATACTTCGGTGAAGACCCTTACTTGACAGGTGAAACGGCGAAACAATATATCCTCGGCGTGCAATCGGAAGGAGTCATTGCCACCATCAAACACTTTGCTGCCAACAACCAGGAATGGAGCCGCCACCATGCCAGCTCTGACATAGACGAGCGTACTTTGCAGGAAATCTATTTCCCGGCTTTCCGGAAAGCTGTACAGGAAGCCAATGTCGGTGCCGTAATGAACAGCTACAATCTGTTGAACGGTGTCCATGCCACCGAACATAAATGGCTGAATATTGATGTCTTGCGCAATCTTTGGGGCTTCAAAGGTATTCTGATGTCGGACTGGACTTCTGTATATTCCGCCGTAGGCGCTGCTAACGCCGGACTTGACCTCGAAATGCCGAAAGGACGTTTTATGAATTTGGAGAATCTGTTGCCTGCTATCAAGACTGGCACAGTGACAGAAGAAACCATCAACCTGAAAGTACAACACATCCTGCAAACTCTGATTGCTTATGGTATGCTGGATAAGGAACAGAAAGACAGCAACATCGCAGAGGATAATCCTTTCTCCCGCCAGACAGCTTTAGAACTGGCGCGCGAGGGTGTAGTCCTGTTGAAGAATGAAGGAAACTTGCTCCCGCTGAAAGGGAAGACAGCCGTGATGGGGCCTAATGCAAATTTGATTCCTACCGGTGGTGGCAGTGGGTTTGTCACTCCTTTTTCTACCGTCTCAGTGGCTCAAGGCTTGAAAGAATTGAAGAAAAATAATCTGTTACTATTGACGGATGATGTGATTTATGAAGATATTGTCCATGAGTTTTATACTGATGCTAATCGTCAGATGAAAGGCTTCAAGGCTGAATACTTTAAAAACAAGACCCTTTCGGGACAGCCTGAAGTAATACGCACGGAATCCTCTGTTGATTATGACTGGGGATATGGGGCACCTTTGGACGGCTTTCCGACAGATGGATTCTCTGTCCGTTGGACAGCCTGCTACATGCCACAAACTGACGGTCAGTTGAAACTTCATATCGGTGGTGATGACGGTTATCGTCTGTTTGTGAATGACAAGCATATTACAGGAGATTGGGGAAATCATTCCTACTCTAGCCGTGAAGTGGAACTGCCGGTTGAGGGTGGTAAGGAGTACCGTTTCCGGATTGAATTCTTTGATAATATTTCTTCGGCCATCATTCGTTTTAATGCTTATAGCCTTAATGAGGCGAAACTTCGTCAAGGATTGGCAAAGGTGGATAATGTTGTGTTCTGCACAGGTTTCAATAGTAATACCGAAGGCGAAGGCTTTGACCGTCCGTTTGCCTTGCTTCGCTATCAGGAATTGTTTATCAAGAAGATTGCGTCTATGCATCCCAATGTTGTGGTTGTACTGAATGCCGGTGGCGGTGTGGATTTCACCAACTGGTATGATGCCGCAAAAGCGATTCTTATGGCCTGGTATCCGGGGCAGGAAGGCGGCCAGGCGATAGCTGAAATCCTGACCGGTAAGATTTCTCCAAGCGGAAAGCTACCGATTTCTATCGAGCGGAAATGGGAAGATAATCCGGTGCACGGCAGTTATTACGAGAACTTAAAGGCGGAGATTAAGCGTGTAGACTATTCCGAAGGTGTCTTTGTCGGTTATCGTGGATACGACCGTTCGGGAAAAGAACCTTTCTATCCGTTTGGCTACGGTTTGTCCTATACTACTTTCGTTTATAGTAATATGGCTGCGAAGAAAACGGGTGAGCATCAGGTTACCGTTAGCTTTGATATAGAGAATACAGGTAAGATGGATGCTTCGGAAGTGGCACAGGTGTATGTGCATGATGTACAGTCTTTTGTTCCCCGTCCGTTGAAAGAACTGAAAGGATATGAAAAGGTATTCTTGAAGAAAGGGGAGAAGAAGCGGGTTTCTGTTGTGCTGGATGAGGATGCATTCTCTTTTTACGATATGAATCAACACCGCTTTGTAGTGGAAAAAGGAGACTTTGAGATCTTAGTCGGTCCTGCTTCCAGTCAATTGCCTTTAAAGGCTACAGTTGAACTGTAATGACCGAATGATAAACAAATAAATATATAATGAAAAAAACACTTTTATTGGGAGCGTCTCTGTTATGTTCCGTTTTTATAATGGCAACAGAGATTCCTTTTCAAAAAGCAGAAATAAAGTCTATCATGCGAAAGGTGGCGGATTGGCAGATTGCCAATCCACACCCTGCTCCTGAACATGACGACTTGAACTGGCCGCAAGGCGCTCTTTATGTCGGCATGGTGGATTGGGCGGAATTAGCTGAAAAAGAAGATAATGATGATACATATTATAAGTGGCTTACCCGTATAGGCCGACGGAATTGCTGGCAGCCGGATAAACGGTTTTACCATGCTGATGACATCGCTGTATCACAGTCCTTTCTGGATTTATACCGCAAGTACAAAGACGAAGCAATGATTATCCCTACGCTCGCCCGTACGGAATGGATTGTCAATCATCCGTCCGAAGGCAGTTTCAAGCTGGTGGAGGGAGACTTAAAGACCTTGGAACGTTGGACTTGGTGTGACGCTCTCTTTATGGCTCCCCCTGTATATGCCAAACTGTATATGCTGACCGGAGAGAAAAAGTATATCAAATTTATGAATCGTGAGTATAAAGCGACTTATGATTACTTGTTCGATAAAGAAGAAAACTTGTTCTACCGTGACTGGCGTTATTTTGATAAGCGCGAAGCCAATGGTAAGAAAGTCTTTTGGGGACGTGGCAACGGTTGGGTGCTTGGTGGTCTGGTTGAAATATTAAAGGAACTGCCCAAGAAAGATAAGAACCGCAAATTCTATGAGGAATTATTTGTAAAATTGGCTACACGTATTGCCGGATTACAACATCCGGACGGTTTCTGGCATGCCAGTCTTTTGGATCCTGCCTCTTATCCATCACCGGAAACGAGTTGCACTACTTTCATTGTCTATTCCATTGCTTATGGAATAAACGAAGGTTTATTGGATAAGGAAATTTATCTTCCTGTAATGATAAAAGGCTGGAATGCATTAGTCTCGGCTGTGGAACCGAATGGGAAACTGGGTTATGTGCAGCAAATCGGTGCCGACCCGAAGAAAGTGACTCGTGACATGACGGAGGTTTATGGAGTTGGTGCTTTTTTGATGGCAGGCAATGAAATTTACAAAATGGCGAGATAATCTGTTCCCTCTGTGAAGATAGTAGACAATAATCATAAAAACGCTGTACTGTGATGAAAAAAATTTTATTGACATGCATAGCCGTAGTCTGTAGCCTTGTGGCTGTAGCCGAAGAACTGCTCATCGAAGCAGAAAGCTTCAGCCAGCGAGGCGGCTGGGTGCTCGACCAGCAGTTCATGGATCAAATGGGTTCGCCCTATCTCATGGCACATGGCATGGGCATCCCAGTGGCGGATGCTACGGCAGAAATCAACATTCCCCAGGCGGGCACTTACTACGTATATGCCCGTACTTACAACTGGACTTCACCTTGGACCGATGCCGAGGGCCCCGGAAAGTTCCGCCTGGCTTTAGGCGGCAAATTGCTGAAAGCTACATTAGGACATACAGGTAATTCCTGGCAATGGCAATTTGCCGGAAAGACAGTATTGAAAGCAGGGACTACCACCCTTGCGCTGAAAGACCTCACCGGTTTCGATGGTCGTTGCGATGCCATTTACCTTACGACCGATGCGAACACGCAGCCCGCTACCTGGGATGCGGCAGAGACAGCCGCACTTCGTACCCGCCTGCGACAACAACAGACGGTGCCCGCTCATCAATACGACTTTGTGGTAGTAGGAGGGGGAATAGCCGGAATGTGTGCTGCCGCATCTGCTGCCCGATTAGGTTGTAAGGTAGCACTAGTGAACGACCGTCCTGTATTGGGCGGCAATAACTCGTCGGAGATTCGTGTACATCTCGGTGGTATCATCGAAATGGGACCTAATCAGGGATTGGGTCGTATGATACGTGAGTTTGGCCATGAGCGTTCCGGCAATGCCCAACCGGGCGACTACTATGAAGACCGGAAGAAGGAAGACTTTATAGATGCCGAAAAGAACATTACCCTTTATGCTTCTCAGCGTGCAGTAGCCGTGAAGATGCAAGGAGACCGCATTGCGTCAGTCACTATCCAGCACATCGAGACGGGCGAACAAACTGAACTTACCGCTCCTCTCTTTAGCGACTGCACAGGTGATGCTACCATAGGCTATTTAGCCGGTGCCGATTGGGCTATGGGGCGTGAAGGTCGCGATGAATATGGCGAGAGCCTTGCTCCCGAGCAACCCGACTCATTGGTGATGGGGGCTTCTATACAATGGTATAGTAAGGATATGAAGAAGAAAACCTCATTCCCTCATTTTGAATATGGCGTGCGCTTTGACGCTGAAAACTGTGAGCCTGTAACCATGGGCGAGTGGAAATGGGAAACGGGTATGAACCGTAATCAAGTTAGCGAAGCTGAACGTGTACGCGACTATGGACTTTTGGTGATATATTCCAACTGGAGCTATCTGAAGAATCACTATAAAGACCATAAGAAGTATGTCAACCGTTCCCTCGACTGGGTGGCGTATGTTTCAGGCAAACGTGAATCACGCCGTCTCTTGGGCGACTACGTACTGTCACAGGACGATATAGACAAGAATGTGGCGCACGAGGATGCTTCGTTTACCACAACTTGGAGCATCGACCTTCACTTCCCCGACAGCGTGAACAGTGTACGTTTTCCCGGCAATGAATTCAAGTCGGCTACGGTGCATCGTTGGATTCATCCTTATGCCGTTCCCTATCGCTGTCTCTATTCGCGTAATGTGGACAACCTCTTTATGGCAGGCCGCAATATGAGCTGCACCCATGTAGCTTTGGGTACGGTACGTGTGATGCGTACTACCGGCATGATGGGTGAAGTAGTAGGTATGGCAGCCGGACTCTGCCACAAGCATAGTGTAGAGCCGCGCGACATCTATCATCATCACCTGCCGGAACTGAAGCAACTTATGCAAGCGGGTCTGGGCAAACGCGATGTGCCCGATAACCAACGCTTCAACGAACCCAACAAATTGTTGGAAGTTCCGGGAGCTTACATCAAACCGTAGACAAACTATGAGCAAAAAAAATATTATCACGATATTTCTATCGGCAATATGTACCTTGCCGCTTTGGGGAGGAGAACAGTATTACGCTTTTCTGAAAGGTGACACGCTACGTATAGGCAATAACTATATGGAACGCGCCATGCTGTGGAATAACGGTGCGCCTGTTACCATCAGCCTTACTGACAAGCAACACGGAAAAACCATTCCGGCACAGGGCAAACAACCCGATTTCTCGATTGTGAAAGGTATCCCTACGGACGCCACATTCACCGTGAACGAGATACCGACGAACGGCATCCACGCCAGTTATCTGCAGGCTACCGTGGCTTGCACTATCGGTTCGCTGAATATAGAGCGTCGCTATCGCATTTATGCAGACTGTCCCGCCATTGCTTGCGATACCTATCTGAAAGGGCAAGTGGAACTTTATCAGAATAAGGAGGATAACCGCTCTAACGCCGACCGCAAAAATATAGAGCACACGGCCGATATGGCTACGGGGGTGAAAACTCCCACGCTCGACAGGTTGCAACTATCCGGCAATCATTGGAGTGCCCGCACAATCGAGTTTTTCGACTACACCGATTGGAACGACAATCTGGTGACCGGGCGTACCTGGCTTCCTTACCGTCGCAATACGTATCGTGGTAATTTGCTTTTTGCTCATGACGTAGTTACGCGTCAAGGCTTCTTTTTTTTGAAAGAGGCTCCTAGCAGCAGTACCCAATTACATTATCCGGGTTCTGACTTCGTGGCGGACTTTAGTGATTTTATGGTAGTGGGGCTGGGCATTGCGTCTCATGATGTAAAGCCGGATAGCTGGACCCGCGTTTATGGATGCGTTACCGGCATCTATACCGGTGGCGAGCAAGAAGCGCTTACTGCCCTGCGCCTCTATCAGAAACAACTGCGCCACCACACCGCCGCACAGGATGAGATGATTATGCTCAATACCTGGGGCGACCGTAGCCAGGATGCCAAAATAGATGAGGCTTTCTGTCTGGCAGAACTAGACCGTGCCGCACGCATGGGCATTACCCTCTTTCAACTGGACGATGGCTGGCAGAGCGGAAAAAGCCCTAACTCGAAGACTGCCGGAGGTAGTTTTAAGGATATCTGGAAAAGTGGCGATTACTGGACGCCCAACCCCACAAAGTTCCCTCATGGGCTGAAACCTATTGTAGAGAAAGGCAAGAAATTGGGTATTCGCATCGGATTATGGTTCAATCCCAGCATACAGAATGATTTTGCCGATTGGCAAAAAGATGCGCAAGCCATTATCGGACTTTATAAGAAGTACGGCATCTGCTGTTTTAAGATAGACGGTCTGCAGATACCTACCAAGACAGCCGAACAGAATCTACGCCGACTGTTTGATACCGTGTTGGAGCAAACCAACTATGAAGTGATTTTCAACCTCGATGCCACTGCCGGTCGTCGCGGCGGGTATCACTATATGAACGAGTACGGCAACATCTTTCTGGAAAACCGCTATACCGATTGGGGCAACTATTACCCTTATCGCACCTTGCGCAACCTCTGGATGCTGTCTCGCTATGTACCGGCGGAGAAGATGCAGATAGAGTTCCTTAATAAATGGCGCAATGCCGACAAGTATGACGCTGCCGATCCTTTTGCCCCCGCCCGTTACAGTTTCGATTACCTCTTTGCCATCACCTTGGCGGCACAGCCGTTGGCTTGGATGGAGGCTTCGAACCTGCCCGAAGAGGCTTATATTACGGCATCTCTGCTCAAGAAATACCAACCTTTGCAACTCCGGTTTCATCAAGGCGTCATACTGCCTATTGGTGAAGAACCTTCGGGACGCTCGTGGACAGGATTCCAATCGACTGTTTCCGGCACGCAAGGCTATCTTGTAGTTTACCGCGAAGATAATGAGCAAGCTAGGGGGACTATTGACACTTGGCTTCCTGAGGGTAAGAAAGTTACTTTTACCCCTGTAATGGGAAGTGGCAAAAAGTTTGCCGCAAAAGTCGGCGCACAGGGTAGAGTAAGTTTCGAGCTAAATGACAAGAACTCTTTCACACTCTATCAATACGAAGTAAAACCATAAAAAGGCGGCTATCTGTATTTTACGCTAATCACGAATGATGTGTTAACTTCTGATTCGCAGAGTGTTATGATGTGTGGAGAGGAGCATTAATATCTCTGCTGTTGGATGTTAATAGTTGAGTTGTCAGATATTAATAGCTGGGCGGATAGGTATTAATAGTTGAGACAATGGGTATTAATAGCTGATAAATGGAATATTAATATAGCAATGACAAATGAAATAAAATAGGGAACTATGATAAAAAGTGTACGTTTTCTTCTTCTCCTGATAGCATTTGTCTCCATGCAGATAGTTGCATGGGGGCAGCCACAGGAAAGACTGGTTCAAGTGCAGGTCACTCCCGACCACACCAATTGGCTGTATAAACCGGGAGAAAAAGTGAAATTCAAAGTGGCGGTATTGAAATGCAATATCCCGCAGGATAATCTGGAAGTGCGCTATGAGATTTCGGAAGACATGATGAAACCTCATCAGACAGGCAAACAGCCTTTGAAGAATGAAAAGCTTGAAATTAACGCAGGGACTATGAAAAAAGAAGGGTTCCTGCGTTGCCGCGCTTTCGTCACTTGCCAAGGGCGTGAGTATGAAGGCGTGGCTACCGCTGGCTTCTCTCCTGAGAAATTGCAACCGACCACTCCGTTGCCCGCCGACTTTCTGGAATTTTGGAAAAGCACCAAAGAAGCCGCAGAAAAGTGGGCATTGGAACCGATAATGACTTTACTGCCGGAAAGATGCACAGATAAGGTGAACGTATATCATGTTTCCTTCGCGAACAATGACTATGCGTCCCGTATGTACGGCATCCTTTGTGTTCCGAAGGCTTCCGGGAAATATCCGGCGATTCTGAAAGTGCCGGGGGCAGGTATCCGTGCCTATAACGGAGAAGCCGAACGTGCCGGAAAAGGTTTTATCATTCTGGAAATCGGTATCCACGGCATTCCGGTCAACCTGACGGGAGATGTGTATCACCGGCTTTATAACGGAGCTTTGAAGAATTACCACTCGTTCAATATGGACAATCGGGACAAGTACTATTACAAACGGGTTTATACAGGCTGTGTGAGAGCCATTGATTTCATTTACACACTTCCCGAATTTAACGGTAATCTGGCGACCTTTGGAGGAAGCCAGGGCGGTGCGCTTTCCATCGTGATTGCCGGACTCGATGACCGTGTCAAGGGATTGGTTTCTTTCTATCCAGCCTTGTGTGATATGGCGGGTTATACCCACGGTCGTGCAGGCGGTTGGCCGCATTTGTTTAAGGATGCGAAGAACCGGACGCCAGAAAAGATGAAAACCATTCAGTATTTTGATGTGGTGAACTTTGCCCGGCAGGTCAAAGTTCCGGGATTCTGTACTTTTGGTTATAATGATATGGTCTGTCCGCCTACCACCACTTACTCCGCTTACAACGTGATTAATGCTCCGAAAGAGCTGTTTGTAGCTGAGACGACTGCTCATTATGCCTATGCCGAACAGTGGAGCGCAGCCTGGAACTGGGTAATGAATTTCCTGAAAAATAAATCGAAATAGCACGGATTACACGGATTAACACTGTTGTTTTACCTATTCTATTCTAAAAACCGTGAAATCCGTATAATCCGTGCCTGAACTTATTATATACACTAATTATAACAACATACTTAAATGAAAACAGGTGAGAAATTAAGTCTATGTCTATTGTTGCTAATCGTTTTTGCTGGAAGCGTTGCGGCACAGGAGCTGATAACGAATGTATATGGTCGCAACATCCATTCGCTGAATGGTAAATGGAATGCTATCATCGACCTGTACGACCAGGGGCAACGGATGAAAATCTATGAGAACCGGCAACCGGAAGGAAATATCGATTTCTATGAATACGCGTTTGAAGGCGGGTTGCGTCTTAATGTTCCGGGAGACTGGAACTCTCAATCGCCCGAATTGAAGTATTACGAAGGCACTGTATGGTATGCTCGTCACTTTGATGCCAAACGCTTGGCAGACAAACGCCAGTTTCTTTATTTCGGTGCTGTCAGCTATCGTTGCAAAGTCTACCTGAACGGAAAAGAGATAGCAGAGCACGAAGGCGGTTTTACTCCTTTCCAAGTGGAAGTGACAGACCTGTTGAAAGACGGCGACAACTTCCTGGCGGTAGAAGTGAACAACCGCCGTACCAAAGACGCCATTCCCGCTATGGCATTCGATTGGTGGAACTATGGCGGCATCACAAGAGATGTGCTGTTGGTGAAAACTCCCCGGACATTTATAGAAGATTATTTTACCCAACTGGATAAAAATGCTCCCGACCGGATAATTGCCCGTGTGCGTCTTTCTGATAAAAAAGCAGGTGAGAAAGTAACAGTTGCCATCCCCGAACTCAAAATCAACGCGGAGCTCACCACCGATGCAGAAGGAAAGGCGGAAACCGTGTTGAATGCGAAGAAGCTGCAACGCTGGTCGCCGGAAGAACCGAAACTCTATGGCGTGACTATATCTTCAAGTGCCGACCGCGTGGAAGAGCAAATAGGCTTCCGCAATATCACCGTGAAAGGAACTGATATCTACCTGAACGGGAAGCCGACATTTATGTGTTGTATCTCTTTCCACGAAGAAATCCCGCAACGTATGGGGCGTGCTTTCTCGGAAGCCGATGCAGCCATGTTGCTGAATGAAGCGAAAGCGCTTGGCGTGAACATGATTCGCCTGGCTCATTATCCGCAGAATGAGTACACGGTACGCCTGGCGGAAAAGATGGGCTTCCTTCTCTGGCAGGAGATTCCTATTTGGCAAGGTATTGACTTTACAGACGATGATACCCGTAAGAAAGCGCAGAGGATGCTTTCTGAAATGATTAAGCGCGATCAAAACCGCTGCGCGGTAGGTTATTGGGGTGTTGCCAATGAAACACAGCCTTCCAAAGAACGGAATGAATTCCTTACTTCCCTGCTCGAAACGGGAAAGCAGCTGGACACTACCCGCCTGTATGTTGCCGCTTTCGACCTTGTGCACTTCAATAGCGAAAAACAGCGTTTTGTAATGGAGGATTCTTTTACTTCCCAACTGGACGTCGTAGCTATCAATAAATATATGGGCTGGTATCATCCGTGGCCTGTGGAACCGAAAGACGCTATATGGGAAGTAGTGACGGACAAACCATTGATAATTTCGGAATTTGGCGGCGAAGCATTGTACGGTCAGTCCGGTGATGAGAACGTAGTCAGCTCCTGGAGTGAAGAATACCAGGCACGCTTGTATAGAGACAATATCCGTATGTTCGACAATATCCCGAACCTGCGTGGCGTATCGCCCTGGATTCTGTTCGACTTCCGTTCGCCGTTCCGTTTCCACCCCACCAATCAAGATGGCTGGAATCGCAAAGGACTCATATCTGACCAGGGTATGCGTAAGAAAGCGTGGTATCTGATGAGAGATTATTACATGAAAAAGAGAAATAACCGATAAGTTTAGTTATATTTGATTATAATGAAGCAATATAGAAATGTAGTGATTTGTATGTGCATACTGCTCCTTCTTGCCGGAGGAGTGTATGCGCAGCAAAAAACGGTCAGGATACTTGCTATCGGCAACAGTTTCTCCCAGGATGCCGTGGAGCAATATCTGCATGAACTTGCCGAAGCTGAAGGCATTTCAACCATCATCGGCAATATGTTTATCGGCGGCTGTTCCCTGGAACGTCATGTGAAAAATGCCCGTGACAATGCTCCTGCCTATGCCTACCGGAAAATCGGTACGGATGGAAAGAAACGGGAAAAGGGCAAGATGTCTTTGGAAGCGGTGCTGGCAGATGAAGACTGGGATTACGTCAGCCTGCAACAGGCAAGTCCTTTTTCGGGAATGTATGAGACGTATGAAGCCTCTCTGCCGGAACTTATAGAATATGTAAAAGCACGCCTTCCAAAGAAAACAAAGCTGATGTTGCATCAAACCTGGGCGTATGCGTCTACTTCCAAGCATAGTGGATTTAAAAACTACAACTGCAATCAACTCACCATGTATCAGGCTATTGCCGATGCAGTGAAGAAAGCGGCTAAGGCGAATAAGATAAAGATTGTCATCCCTTCGGGCACTGCCATACAAAATGCGCGCACCTCTTTCATCGGCGACCATCTGAACAGGGACGGCTATCATCTGGATGTGAAGATTGGACGTTATACCGCTGCCTGTACCTGGTTCGAACGCATCTTCAAACACAATGTAGTCGGGAATCCTTATGCCCCGGAAGGGTTGGATGAGGCGAGGAAAGCTGTTGCTCAGAAAGCTGCCCATGCAGCAGTAAAGCATCCGTATAAGGTAACCGAGCTGTCTATTACTAACTAACAATGGACATTGCCACCTGTCTTGCAGCAAACTCCGTGGTATTATAGATGACTTGATTCAAATGTAAATGCAGCACACCAAAGGCGATTTGATTGCTCGTGGTAACCCGATGGTGTACTGCATTTATTTTTCGTATATCGTATGGTTTACTCCATTAAGAACTGGCGTATGGGACAATGGCGTATACCCTCGTAGCTGTTTCCGCTGAATGTATCTTTTGTTACCACTATTTTGGGATAGTTGTCCTGTATCTTTAGCAGGTTTCCAAATTCTCTTTCTGCTGTCTTGTCGCTATCTATTTTTAAAGCGACCTGTATATATAGTTTTTCTCCATTCTTTTCTCCGATAAAGTCAATTTCCTTATCTCCGTAATAGCCAACCTTAATATCGTAACCTTTGTATAAAAGGTGGTTATACACTAGATTTTCCAATATTTTGGCTTTGTCTGTAATGCGATATCCGACAACAATGTTCCGGATTCCCATATTTTCGAAATAATATTTCTCTCCTATCTCAAATACGCGTTTCCCAATCAAATCATACCGCTCTACCCGGTGGATCAGGAAAGCATTGTTTAAATATTCCGTATAGCTTTGTATTTGGTTAACTGATATGGTGGTATGTTGTGATTTTAAATAATCACTGATATTCTTTGCCGAAAAGAGATTGCCTATGTTTTCGGATAAAAATTGAATCAGTTTCTCAAGGAACAAAGTATTGCGTAACTTGTATCTACTGACAACATCACGAAATACAATCGTGGAATATACACTCTTCAAATATTCATTGACCGTTTCATCTTCGAGAGGGAGATTTAATAAATAGGGAAGTCCGCCATAACGGCTATATAATTCGTAACTCGTTTCACTTTCAGTTAATCCGTGGAATTCAAGAAACTCAGAATAGGAGAGACTATATATTTTGAATTCGATATATCTGCCACTTAAATAAGTGGCGAGTTCTCCTGAAAGCATCTTGGCGTTACTACCTGTAATGTATATATCATTATCTTCATTGAGCAGGAGCGAACGGATGACTTTTTCAAACCCGGGAATATCTTGTATTTCATCGATAAAGATATAATTCTTAGCTTTTTCTTTGCTATGAGAAATGATGTACGAGTGTAAATCTTCTGCTGTTTGTAGAGAACTGAATGCAAAATCTTCAAGATTGATATAGATAATATTCGCATCCGGCTCTTCTCCTAGAATTTCTTCAATAAGCTGGTAAAGGAGGAAACTTTTGCCTACACGGCGTTGCCCTGTTAACACCTTGACTACAGATTTTTGCATAAAAGGTTTTATTCGGTCAATATAACCTTTTCTTTTTTTGAGGATTCGAGGGAAGTTCATACGCCTGAAAGTTTTAATTATACTTTAAACTCTTGCGAATATACGGAAAAGTTTTAATTATACTTCAAACTTTTATAGATTTAATGAGATGTTTTAATCATACTTCAAACTCAGTGAAATGATGTAGGAGGCTTGAGTAACTCAAGTACATGGCTCGGCTTGCTTCGGTGAATGGTACTGGAGCCTTTCGGCTGTTGGGACTGTCAACCGTGAGGATGATAAAGCTGGATTTTGGAAATGTCCTTACCATAACGGGCGTATGCGTATGGAGATAATGGAGCGCTTTTGATTTCATTGCAGTCGTTTAGTTCCAACCCTGTTTGGAACTGTTTGTTTCTCGGCGTGAAACACTTTGTTTCCCTGCTTGAAACATTTCGTTTCTCGGTGAGAAACAAATGGTTTCATGGCATGAAACAAACCACGGCTTGTGGGGTGACGCCCAGTATGCTGTGGGATGACTGAAGATGACCTTTAAGCAAACTTGAGGTGTATTTATAATGAAAGCTGGAGAAAGTGATTGTTTTATCCTTCCTCCAGCTTTTATATTATTGATGAGCAGTGAATTACTTCACTTCCCAAGTCTCATTAGTCATCAACAGCTCCTGGAAATTGTGATATTTCTTCTTGCTTTTGATTTCTTCGATTTGTTCTGTAACTGCATCATTGTACGTCGGGGCGTCCACATCACGGATTACACCGAGTGCAATCGGGAAGTCGGGACCTTCCATCAAAGCTAGCTTCAGTTGAAGCGTATTATCTTGGCAGTGTGCGTCGTGGATAAGGATATCCTTTTCTGTGATACCGTTCTCACCCAGTTTCACTACCTTCAGCCCGAAGCCTTCCTGCATCAATCCGAACTCCTTGTTTTCACCAAATAACATCGGTTTGCCATGTTCCAAGTAGATAGCGTTCTTGGCGCGTCCTTCTTTGGTAGCAACACTGGCGTGAGTTCCGTCGTTGAAGATCACGCAGTTTTGCAGAACTTCTACAACAGAAGCGCCTTTATGGTTAGCTGCTGCTTTCAATACTTCTACAGAAGCGGCACCATCTACTGCAATGCAGCGTGCAAAGAAACGTCCGCGGGCGCCAAAAGCCAGCTCTGCCGGATGGAACGGGTCTTCCACTGTTCCGTAAGGAGATGATTTGGTGACAAGTCCGCGTTCTGAAGTCGGTGAATATTGTCCTTTTGTCAGACCGTAGATACGGTTGTTCAGAAGAATCATATTCAGGTCGACATTACGGCGTAATGCGTGGATGAAGTGGTTACCACCAATTGCCAGACCGTCACCATCACCGGAAATCTGCCAGATAGTCAAATTGGGATTGGCTACTTTAGCTCCTGTTGCAACAGCAGCGGCACGTCCGTGGATAGTGTGGAACCCATATGTATTTACATAGTAAGGCAGACGGGAAGAACAACCGATACCGGAAATGACGGCAATATCGTGCGGAGCTACTCCCAGTTCGGCCATAGCTTTGTGCAGTGAGTTCAGGAAAGCGTGGTCACCGCATCCCGGACACCAGCGTGGTTGGCCTGATTTATAATCTTGTACGGTATATACTTTATCGCTCATCTTTTATTCCTCCAATAATTTAGTGAATGCATCTATCAATTCTCTCGTAACGAAAGGCTGTCCTTTCACTTGGTTGAACTGGCTGATGTTCAATCCGGGCACTTTCATGCGCAAATAACCTGCGAATTGTCCCAGATTCTGTTCAGCTACCACGATTTTCTTGTATTTACGCAATACATCGGCTGTATTCTTTGGCAGCGGATTGATGTACTCGAAGTGTGCGAATGCCACTTTTTTTCCGTGATCACGCATAAAGTCCATAGCCAGACGGAGATGACCGTAAGTACCACCCCAACCCACAATCAATAAGTCTGCATCTTCGTCACCCAATACTTCGAGTTCGGGGATATAGTCTGCAATCTTATCCACTTTGGCCTGACGCAGATGAACCATCTTATTGTGGTTTTCGGGTTCGGTAGAGATAGCGCCTGTTTCGTTGCTCTTTTCAAGACCACCGATGCGGTGCATGAATCCTTCAGTTCCCGGAGTAGCCCAGTAGCGTACGCCTGTTTCCGGATTACGTTGGTAAGGAGTCCAGTTGCCGGCCATATCCGGGGTCACATACGGAGGATTGATGGCAGGATATTCATCCAGGTTAGGAAGTTTCCATGCGGCAGAACCGTTAGCTACGAAAGCATCAGTCAGCAATACAACCGGAGTCATGTGTTCCAAGGCAATCTTGCATGCCATATAAGCGGCGTCGAAACAGTTGGTCGGCGATGTTGCGGCGATTACAGGCATTGGGCTTTCGCCGTTGCGTCCGTAAAGGGCCTGTAATAAGTCGGTCTGTTCTGATTTAGTAGGAAGACCGGTAGACGGACCGCCACGCTGTACATTGACAATCACCAATGGAAGTTCACCGATTACAGCAAGGTTCATCGCCTCACTCTTCAGGCAAACACCGGGGCCGGAAGTCGTAGTCACTGCCAAAGCACCGGCAAAAGCGGCACCAACTGCAGAAGCACAACCTGCGATTTCATCTTCGCACTGTACGGTTTTGACTCCCAATGATTTATGCTTGGCTAATTCGTGCAGAATATCAGTAGCCGGAGTGATAGGATAAGAACCCAGGTAGAGCCCCAGACCTGCTTTTTCAGCTGCGGCAATCAGTCCATAAGCGGTTGCTTTATTACCGTTGATATCTGTATAAAGTCCTTTAGATTTCGGAGCTTTGCTTTCAATCTTATAAGTAGAGACAGAAGCATGAGTGTTGGCTCCGTAGTTGAAACCATCGTTCAATACCTTAATATTAGCTTCTGCTATTTCGGGTTTCTTGGCGAATTTCTCGCGCAGCATTTTTTCAGCAGCAGCAAGGTTACGGTTGAACAACCAGCAAACCAATCCGAGTGCAAACATGTTTTTGCAACGGAGAATCGATTTGTTATCCAATCCGGAGTCTTTCAGGCTCTCTTTGCACATGGAAGAGATAGGAACTTCCAATACTTCCTGTTTTATTCCTAATTCTTCAAAGGGATTGTTGGTTTTAAATTGTGCCTTTTCCAAATCTCTGGCTTCGAATGAGTCGGAGTCGGTGATGATAAGTCCTTGCGGTTTACAGAATTTGATTTGTGTTTTCAGTGCGGAAGGGTTCATTGCTACCAATACGTGGCAACGGTCTCCGGGAGTGTAAACCTGTCCGGCACCGATGTGGACCTGGAAACCGGAAACACCGGTTAGCGAACCTTGCGGGGCGCGGATGTCTGCCGGATAGTCAGGGAATGTACAGATGTCATTTCCCACTGTAGCCGACACGTTCGAGAAGATGTTGCCGGCCAGCTGCATACCATCGCCGGAGTCTCCGGAGAAACGTACTACTACTTCCTCCAATTCTTTAACCATCATTTCGTCTGCCATAACTTTAATTACTATATTTAATTTAAAAACTGATTTTACTTTCAATTTGTGAGCGCAAAGGTCGGAAAGTTAATCGAATTATCAAAATAAATCCTACTTTATTGTCCTATTGACGCCAATTATTTGAAATATATGAAAGGAACCTGCATTTTTATTCTTGTTAAATCGACAGAAACCGTTATCTTTGCAAGCAAATTTGAAGCGGCCTTGTAGTTCAACGGATAGAATAGAAGTTTCCTAAACTTTAGATAGGGGTTCGATTCCCCTCGGGGCTACTACAGAAGAATCTATGAGAGTGGTGTTGTTTTGCTTTCATATTGTATCAAGTTTTAAGTGTAACAATAGCTTCTTTTAAGATGAACGTCTTATAGCTTCTATTTGTTTTAATAATCAATAGAAAAAGCCTCTACCGAATGTTCGGAAGAGGCTTTTCTATTTGTGGAGTTTATTATTCTTCCGTAGCTGGTACTACGACTTTTTTGTTCTTCATCATGTTGTATGCAATCGGAGATGCGATAAACAATGAAGATAATGTACCGATAACAACACCCAGGATCATTGCGAATGCAAAGCTGCGGATTGAATCACCACCAAGGATGAAGATACACAGCAATACGATCAATGTACTTAATGATGTATTGATGGTACGAGCCAGCGTTGTGTTCAGAGAGTCGTTGAACAATACTCGTTTGTCACGTTTCGGATATAAACCGAAGAACTCACGTACACGGTCGAAGATTACCACCTTATCATTAATAGAGTAACCGATAGCTGTCAGGATAGCACCAATAAATGTCTGGTCGATTTCCAGAGAGAATGGCAGGATACCCCAGAACAGTGAATAGGCACCGATAATCATAATGGTGTCGCAACTCAAAGCTACGATAGAACCGATACTGTAAGCAATGTTGCGGAAACGGAGCAAGATATACAAACCGATGGCGAGCAATGCCAATACTACAGAGTAGATAGCGCCTGTCTTGATGTCATCTGCGATACTCGGACCCACTTTCTGGGAGCTTACGATACTACCACCTGTGTGATTGTCACGGTCGATGAAAGTTTCCAATGTGATATTCTGAGTCAATACCGGCTTCAAGGTTTCATATAGATATGATTCGATTTCAGAGTCTACATTGTTGCCTTCATCTTCGATACGGTAGTTTGTACTGATACGTACGGTCTTTTTGTCTGTACCGATAGCAATAACGCTTACGTTGGCGTCGCCAAATTTGCTAGAGATCAATTCACGAACTTGTTCCGGTTCTACAGGATTCTCAAATTGTACCTTAAAGTTACGTCCACCAGTGAAGTCGATACTCTGACTCAAACCACGGATGGCAAATGAACCGATACAAACAACGATGATTGCACTGACAATAATAAGGGACTTTTTGTTTGTACCCATAAAATCGAAATGTGTATTGGTCATCAGATTCTTTGAAATCTTGGTTGTGAATGTCAAGTTCAACCACTTGTCTTTGTTCATGAAGTGTTCATAAACAATACGAGTAATGAACACTGCGGTAAAGAAGGATACCAAGATACCGATAATCAATGTCGTAGCAAAACCACGAATCGGACCAGTACCAAAGTTAAACAGGATGATACCTGTGATGATAGATGTTAAGTTAGAGTCGAAGATAGCCGAGAATGCATTTGAATAACCGTCGGCAAGTGCTTTCTTCACACCCTTACCTGCACGAAGCTCTTCTTTTGTACGTTCATAGATAAGTACGTTCGCATCCACAGCCATACCAAGTGACAATACCATACCGGCTATACCGGACATTGTCAGCGCAGCCTGGAAGGATGAAAGAATACCTAGCGTGAAGAAGAAGTTGAGGATTAACGCGCAGTTAGCAACCATACCTGGGATGAAGCCGTACATAGAGCACATGTAAATCATCAACAGAATCAGGGCTACAACGAATGAGAAAATACCCGCATTGATTGATTCTTGGCCTAGTGACGGACCAACGATATCTTCCTGTACGATGTGAGCCGGAGCCGGCATCTTACCTGATTTCAATACGTTAGCTAAGTCCTTAGCCTGTTCCGGTGTGAAGTGACCTGTAATTTGCGAACGTCCACCCGTGATTTCAGAATTTACGTTCGGGGCAGAATATACATAGTTATCAAGAACGATAGCAATGGAACGACCAATGTTCTGCTTAGTCAACTGAGCCCAGCGGCGTGCACCGTCAGAGTTCATTGTCATGCTTACAGCCGGTTTGCTGTATTGGTCGAATTCATCTTTCGCATCTGTTACTACGTCACCTTCCAACGGAGCTTTGCCGTTACGTTCGGTAGACTTGATAGCGTATAATTCGAAAGTCTGTCCTTTCTTGTCAAATTCAGAAGGAGAAACACCCCATTTCAGACGAAGGTCTTTTGGAAGATCAGCTTTGATTTCCGGCATAGCCAGATATTTGTTGATGTCAGCAGTATCTTTGTAGTTGGCATAACCAATAACGGGACCTTGTCCGCTAGAATTCAACTGAAGTATGGACAGTAAAGGATATTGCTTTTTGATTTCTTCCATATTTGCGGCAGACTTATCTTCAGCAGTTACGTCACCTTTCAGGGCAGCTGCAAGGCTGTCGGCAGCACTTACAGTTTTTTTCTCAACCGGAGTGGCTTCGGTAAGGACTGCTTCAATAGTATCTGTATCAGCTGTTGTTCCTTCAGCTAAAATAACACGCAATTTGGCGTCTGCAGATTGCATGGCAGGAAGAACTTCTCTAGCTGTATAAGTTTCCCAGAACTCCAGATTGGCAGAACCTTGGAGAAGTTTTCTCACACGTTCCGGCTCTTTAATACCCGGCAATTCTACCATGATGCGCCCCATTTTGTCTTCCAGACTTTGGATGTTCGGTTGAACGACACCAAAACGGTCGATACGGGTACGAAGAACGTTGAATGAGTTTTCAACAGCAGCTTTTACTTCTGCTCTCAGCACTTTTTCAACTTCTGCATCTGATGATTTCTGGTTAACTTTATCTTTCAACTGTTGTGTTGCGAAAAGTTCGGAAAGTTTTGCGTCCGGAGCAATTTTGTGGTATTCTCTGATGAACAGGGTGATAACATCATCCTGACTGTTGACAGCCTGTTTTGCAGCTGTCGCCAATGCGTTGTTGAAAGCTTCGTCAGGCTTGTTGTCTGCCAATGCTTTGATAACATCAGGTACGGAAACTTCGAGGATAACGTTCATACCACCCTTCAGGTCCAAACCTAAACTAATCTCCATCTCACGACATTGTTTCAGTGTCCAGTTCCACAGCATTACTTTCTCGTTAGAGAGAGAGTCGAGGTAGTCTTGTTCCACTTTCGGGTCGCCGTTCGCAATTTCTTTCGCCTTGTTGGTATAATGGCGTGTTACGAAGGAGAAGGAGAGGTAGAACACGCATACCAGCGTGAGTAATACCGCAAAAACCTTTACAAATCCTTTGTTTTGCATTTTACTTTTAATTTATGATGATTACTTTTTTAATTTAATTTTCAGTTAAATTCTGTCGTACACAAGTTCTTTTTGCCGTATACAAGGCTGCAAATATAGTTTTTTTTTCACATTCATGTGTAATAAGCCCTCAAATATTTGATGTTTAAGGGCTTTTTTACTGAATTATTTCATTCCTCTGTTTTTCAGTAGCGGTTCCAAGCTTGGTTCCGCTCCACGGAAATTCCGGTAAAGCACCATCGGGTCTTCGCTGTCGCCCTTCTCCAATACGTTGTGACGGAAGAGGTCGGCGGTGTTTTTATCAAAGATACCATGTTCTTTAAAGGCTTCAAAAGCATCATTATCCAGTACATTGGCCCATAGGTAGCTGTAGTATCCGGCTGCGTAACCACCAATGATATGATTGAAGTAAGTCACGCGATAACGCGGTGCTATTTCGGGGATGAGACCGAGCTTGTCCATGGCTTCTTTTTCGAATGTAAGCATGTCTATATTCTTTACATCTGTTACGGTGTGCAGGTTCATGTCGAGGATGGCGGCAGCCAGTAATTCGGTAGTCATGAAGCCCTGATTGAAAGTCTTCTGTTGCAGTATCTTTTCGATGATTTCGTCGGGTATCACTTCTCCTGTCTGATAATGTTTGGCATACATTTTCAGTACTTCCGGTTCAGTAGCCCAGTGTTCATTGATTTGAGAAGGAAGTTCTACAAAATCGCGCACTACATTAGTGCCTGATGTTCCTTTGTATTCACATTTTGTCAGCAGTCCGTGCAGAGCGTGCCCAAATTCGTGGAACAAAGTTTCTACTTCATCCATTGTTAATAGAGAGGGAGTATCGCCTACCGGTTTGGTAAAGCTGCAAACATTGCATACTAACGGACGGGTATCTCCGCGTTGTTCGCGGTAGTTGCTCATCCATGCGCCACCGCTTTTTCCGGAGCGTGGGAAATAATCGACGTAGAAGATACCGAGTTGCGAACCGTCTGCGTCTTTCACTTCAAAGACTTCCACATCCGGATGATAGGTAGGGATGCCTTCCAGTTTGTTCAGGGTGATGCCATATAGTTTGTTGGCTACGGCGAAAGCACCATCGCGTACATTCTCCAGTTTGAAGTAAGGTTTTGTATCCTCTTCAGACAGGTTGTACTTTTCTTTTCGTAGTTTTTCGGTATAATACCACCAATCCCATGCTTCCAGTTTTTCTCCTTTGCCTTCCTTATCCATTAATTTTTGAAGTTCGGTAGCTTCTGCCTTTGCTTTTGGCAGTGCATAGCTCCAAAGGTTGTTTAGAAGGCTCATTACGTTGTTGGCGTTCTTTGCCATCGTTTCGTCGAGAACGAAGTTTGCATAGCAGTCGAAACCTAATAATTTAGCTTTTTCCAGGCGGAGAGAAACGATCTTACGGATATTTTCCTTGTTATCGTTTTCGTCGTTGTTGTTACCGCGGTTGATGTAAGCTTTGTATATTTGTTCCCGAAGCGGGCGATTTTCTGAATATTGCAGGAAAGGCAGGCGGCTGGCATTATGCAGGGTGAATAGCCATTTTCCCGGTTGTCCGGCTGCTTTTGCTTCTTCAGCGGCGCTTTGGCGGAACCATTCGGGCAATCCTGCCAGATCTTCTTCTTTGTCAACGAAGAGTTTGAAAGCATTATTCTCATTCAGTATATTGTTGCTGAAAGTAATGCCGAGTGTAGAAAGTTCCTTGTTGATTTCGCGGAGGCGGGTTTGGTCTTCGGCATTAAGGTTTGCTCCGGAACGGACAAATCTTTTATAAGTCTTGTCCAGCAGACGTTCTTGTTCCGATGTCAGGTTCAGCGAATCCTTCTTTTGATAGACGTCGTTCACGCGCTTAAACAGTTTCTCGTTCAGAGAGATATTATCATCATGTTCTGAAAGAACCGGTGCCAGTTTGATGGAAAGTGCGGTTAGTGAGTCAGTCGTTTCCGCATCTGTCATATTGAAGAAAATGGCGCTCACACGGTCCAAGATAGGTGCGCTGTTATCCAAAGCTACAATTGTATTTTCAAATGTCGGAATTTCCGGACTTTCGATGATAGCTTCGATGTTTTGATTCTGCTCTTCTATCCCTTTCAGGAAGGCGGGTTCATAGTGCTCCAATTTAATCTTGTCGAAAGAAGGAACACCGTACTGGGTTTGAAACTCTGTAAAGAAAGGATTGCTTTCTGTTTTCGTAGCACAGGAGTACATCATACAACTTACTGCTAAAATGGTTAGTGTCTTTTTAATCATCATAAGTGTTTTTTATTAGAGTTTTCAGTTCTCATCGTTTACTGATATAGCACCAGATCGGGTAGTGGTCTGATGCTTTGATAGACCGGTCTACCGTGCAATTGTAGGCTTTCAGGTTGGGGCTGATCAAGATATTGTCTATGCGGAAATAGAACTTGTTCTGATTGTAGGAAATGCCCAATCCTTTACCGGACTGTGTGAATGCATCGTCTAGTTTTTGAGTCAGGATGCGATGTGTATACGAGATAGAACCGTCGTTGAAATCGCCGCATACGATAGTTGTCGGATATTTACATGCTGCAATGGCTTTAGCCACAGAATCAGCTTGTGAAGCCCGGATAGCCGATGCTTCCGCCAGTTTTCTGATTAATTGCCTAAGTCCGGTTTTTACTTTCTTGGCATTCGGGTCTTTAATCATATCCTCATACATCCCTCTGTCTTCTTTGGTGAGTTTGTTGGATTCCAGGTGGTTGTTGATTAATGTAAGAGTGTCGTTATTTACATTCAATACATATTTCATGGAACCGTTATAATTACTTTCATATTTGATGGGATGTATCGAGAGTATGGGGAACTTGGAGAAACAGGCAAGTTGCACATCTCCTTTCCCTTGTTGGTGGACGGATTGGTAAGGATAGGCTTTCAATGCTTTTTTAATATCCTGTTCCGTCAGGTATTTCTTGTTGGTAGCGGTGTTATATTCTTGCAGACAGATAATATCGGCGTTGCTATCTACAAGATAAGATAATACAGGGTTCTTTCCATCTTTCTTCTCCAGATTGTTGAAACTCATTACGTTATAGGATAGGATTTTGATGCTTCCTTCCGGTATGGTTTTAGTGGTGGAGTTAAAAGGAATATAAGTTCGTATCTGCGGAATACAAATCAGAAAACCGATGGCGGGCAAGAGCGCATAGCGGTAGTTGACGAATGCCCAGAAGCCGATAAAAATCAGATTAATCGTCAGGAATATCGGAAATGCAAGTCCCAAGCTGGAAGCAAGTGGGTTTATTTTCGGGTTAAGGTAAGGGCTATAAGCACTTAATATCAACGTTCCCACGAAGAGAGCGTTGACAGCAAGTATCAGATATGCGACAAATTTGCCAATATGTTCCATTCCTTTATCTTTTGCTTGCGTCGAACAAGCTTTTCTTTTCTTCAGTTGTCAGACTGTCGTAACCGGATTTTTTTAGTTTTTCCAAAATACGGTCCACTTCATCTGACTGTGCTTTTTTGTGGGCATTGTAATCATAATCCTTCTCGCGACCGGTGGCACTGTTTCCATAGTGTACCTTCATTTTCGGTTTCCGTTTCCATGTTTTCTTCTGAAACAAGGAGATGAAACCATCCAGAATCCAGTTGATCCAGGAAGTCAAATCAGTTCCTTTATTTAGGCTGGCAGCAAACCAAAGTCCAGCAAGAGCACCGCCTAGGTGGGCGATATGTCCTCCGGCATTACTTGAAGTGATGGATAATACATCGATTCCGATGACAACCAGTGCCAGGTATTTGAGACGGATAGCGCCGAAAAGAAAAAGTTGCACCCTGTAATTAGGCTCACGATAAGCCGTAGCGGCTACGATGGCTAATACGGAAGCCGACGCTCCTACCAATGTTGAGCCTACCACTTGCGAACTGAATAAAGGAAATACATTGTAGGCGATCATATACAGTAAACCTCCGCAGATACCTCCCAATACATATAGTCCTCTTAAATGTTTGGCCGAGAAAAAGTAGAGAAACAAACTTCCGAACCAATACAGCCAGAGCATATTGAATAAAATATGCAGGATGCCGGCATGCATAAACATATAAGTAAATAGCGACCACGGTTGATGAATAAATCCGATAAAGGATGCCGGTAAGGCAAATATACCGAATATATCGGGGGTATTTACCTCAAAAAGTCGTAGGAAAACGTTAATCAACGTGCCGATCAGAAAGATGCCTACGTTGATATAAATCAGTTGGATGAAAATATTTCCTCTTCTGAATGTCTCCTTTAAATCAGCTATAATATGTCCCATTGTTATTGCTTTTTTTTCTCCAATATAAAATCAGGATCAATCCGAATAACATTCCTCCCAAGTGAGCAAAGTGAGCGACATTATCTCCGGCGCTATTGGCAAGCCCTGCCCATAATTCAATTGCGGCATATCCTATCACGAAGAACTTCGCTTTGATAGGGAAAGGCAGCGGAAAGATGAACAACCGGTTGTTGGGAAACAGCATACCAAATGCCAGCAAAATGGCGTAAACGGCTCCCGAGGCACCTACGGTGGTCATCATGTTCAGATATTGCTCCATAGGGATAACGCCATATCCGATCAAATTCACTTGTGTATGTTGGCTAAGTTCTATCACATATTGAATATATTGCACTCCTTCCTGGATAAGTCCCGCACCGATACCACAGAGAATATAGTAGAAGAGAAAACGTTTGGGTCCCCAGGTTTGTTCGAGAATCGGTCCGAACATGAAAACTGCAAACATATTAAAGAAAATGTGGCTGAATCCGCCGTGCATGAACATATAAGTGATAAGCTGTGCCGGATTAAAGTCACTTGCGAGGAAAAAATGTAATCCCAGATAATTCGTTAAATCCAGGCCGTAACGTTGGGCTACGATTGTCCCGAAAAATACTAGTACATTGATAATTATCAGGTTTTTAGTTACAGTTGGCATCATTTTAATTTCTGAATATTTAGATAATAGACGCAAAAGTACGAATAAATTCTGTTTTAAAGCATGAAAAACGCTTCCTATTAGCTCTTTTTCAATAATTTGCTGCGTTTTTTTTATGTTTTTATTTGATATGTTGTTTTGTTCGGCTATATTTGTGGAATCAATCCATTGTGGGATAATCTTTTGTGTAACATATATATTAATTAATCATTTTACGTATTATGAATAAGTCTGATCTTATTAGTGCAATGGCTGCTGAAGCTCAAATGAGCAAAGCCGATGCAAAAAAAGCACTTGATGCTTTCATCACTTCAGTTACTAATGCTATGAAAGCTGGTGACAAAGTATCTCTCGTAGGTTTTGGTACTTTCTCTGTAAGCGAAAGAGCTGAAAGAACTGGTATTAACCCTTCTACAAAGGCAACTATTACTATTCCTGCTAAGAAAGTAGCTAAATTTAAAGCTGGTGCTGAATTATCTGCAGCTGTTGAATAAGATAGATAGTTGAAAGAAATTAGGAGAGGAGACGCGATGCGTCTCCTTTTTTTGTATCTTTGCGCGCAAGAAATAACTTGATTATGAAGATAGAAGATAAACTTGTAGTGTCCGTCATCAGCGGACTGAAAGCACTCTACGGTCAGGAAGTCCCTGAAAAGATGGTGCAAATGCAAAAAACAAAGAAAGAATTTGAAGGACATTTGACACTGGTCGTGTTCCCTTTTCTGAAGATGTCGAGAAAAGGACCGGAACAGACGGCACAGGAGATCGGTGAATATCTGAAAGCCAATGAACCGGCTGTAGCTGCCTTTAATGTGATAAAAGGTTTCCTGAACCTGACTATCGCATCGGCTACCTGGATTGAACTGCTCAATGAGATTCAGGCTGACGAGCAATATGGTCTGGTAAAAGCTACCGAAACTTCTCCGTTGGTAATGATCGAGTATTCTTCTCCGAATACAAATAAACCGCTTCACTTGGGACACGTGCGTAACAACCTTTTAGGTAACGCATTGGCTAACATTGTAGCTGCCAACGGCAACAAGGTAGTAAAGACTAATATCGTAAACGACCGTGGTATCCATATCTGTAAATCCATGCTGGCATGGAAGAAATATGGAAACGGCGAAACTCCGGAAACTTCCGGAAAGAAAGGCGACCATTTGGTAGGCGATTATTATGTCTCTTTCGACAAACATTATAAAGCGGAACTGGCAGAACTGATGACTGGATTTACAGCGCAGGGAATGAGTGACGATGAGGCTAAGGCGAAAGCCGAGGCAGCATCTCCTTTGATGCAGGAAGCCCGTGAAATGTTGGTAAAGTGGGAAGCCGGCGATCCGGAAGTACGCGGATTGTGGGAAATGATGAACAACTGGGTATACGCCGGATTCGACGAAACCTATAAAAAGATGGGCGTCAGCTTCGACAAGATATATTATGAATCTAACACCTACCTCGAAGGAAAAGAGAAGGTGATGGAAGGACTGGAAAAAGGCTTTTTCTTCAAAAAAGAGGATGGTTCCGTATGGGCTGACCTGACTGCCGAAGGACTGGACCACAAATTACTCCTCCGTGGTGACGGTACTTCTGTCTATATGACACAGGATATAGGTACGGCTAAACTTCGTTTTGCTGATTATCCGATTGATAAGATGATTTATGTAGTGGGTAACGAACAGAATTATCACTTCCAGGTACTTTCTATTTTGCTTGATAAGCTTGGTTTCGAATGGGGTAAGAGTCTGGTTCACTTCTCTTACGGAATGGTGGAACTGCCGGAAGGTAAGATGAAGTCCCGTGAAGGTACTGTGGTGGACGCTGACGACTTGATGGAAGAAATGATTTCCACTGCTAAAGAAACTTCACAAGAACTCGGAAAACTGGATGGTTTGACACAGGAAGAAGCGGATGATATTGCCCGTATCGTTGGTCTGGGAGCTTTGAAATATTTCATCCTGAAAGTGGATGCCCGTAAGAACATGACGTTCAATCCGAAAGAATCTATCGACTTCAATGGTAATACAGGGCCATTTATCCAATATACTTATGCACGTATTCAGTCGGTGCTCCGGAAAGCGGCAGAATCGGGTATTGTCATTCCTGAACAGATTCCGGCTGGCATTGAATTGAGCGAAAAAGAAGAAGGCTTGATTCAGATGGTGGCTGACTTTGCGGCTGTTGTAAAACAAGCCGGTGAAGATTATAGCCCGTCTATTATCGCTAATTATACCTATGATTTAGTGAAAGAATACAATCAATTCTATCACGACTTCAGCATTTTGCGTGAAGAGAATGAGGCGGTGAAAGTATTCCGTATCGCTCTGTCTGCTAATGTAGCCAAAGTTGTTCGTTTGGGAATGAACTTGCTGGGTATTGAGGTTCCTTCCAGAATGTAAGACTTTCTCTGAACAAAATATACTTCTGCGGGGTTTCTTTTATATATAAAAGGAATCCCGTATGTTTTATTCCCCCCCCCCATCCCTTACTTCGGAAGAGAGAAACGGAAACTGCTACTGTCTCTTATTCCGAACTGCTGTTTGACCTGATCTATGTTTTCTCGGTCACGCAGCTTTCACATTATTTGCTCCATAATCTTACTTGGGCAGGATTATTGAAAGAAACCATCTTGTGGTTTGCTGTCTGGATGTTGTGGTAACACACCATTTGGGTGACTAACCGGTTTAATCCGGATACCAGGCCGATTCGTATTCTTCTTTTTATCGCATATTATTGCTGTGGTTGCTTTAGCTTTACTGCTTTCCTGGCCTTATCACATTTCTTTATTGACAATGAATATCCTGGTGACATCTGTTTTTATATTTGTGATTGTGTTTGATATGTTATTTCCTGATAAAGGTTTTAAGATCAAATGAAAAAGTCAGACTAAGTTTAACCCTAGTCTGACTTTTCATTATTGTTGATGACTGTTATTTTTTAGGGTATTTGTACCAGTCTTTGGCTTGTGCTCCATTAGATTTAACCCATGTTGCAAATTTCGGATATGATTCGTCTATTCTTACGCCTTCTTCGGGGATAGGGAATTCGCTAATTGGCATATTGAGAGCAAATGGCATTAAGTCTATCGAAACATAATATAATCCCTCATCAGGTCTGGAAACATCTTTGCCAGTGCCTAATAGTGATGGATTGGCTTTATCTGTAGGGGGATATTTTACCAAATGCACTTCTCTACCTCTGGTTTTATCTGACTCTACGAAAATAAACGGATTATAAGGTGGTAATACGTTTTTTGAGCTTACATCATTCACTTGAATTGTTACAGTATACTTTTTGTCTGCTTCTTCTTTTCCGTCAAAAATCCTCATGTTATCAAATAATAAAATTGTAGGATGAGATTGGCCGGTCTCTGTTTTCCCAGGCATATATTGAGATTTGGAGGCATAAGAAGGCCCTTCAATAGAAACGTCACTAATATCGCTGTTAGCGATGTTATGTAATTGATAGCCAAAGCCGTTTATCAAATAACCTCCTCGGTGAAACGGAGTGAATTCATCAACAATTTTGTATACCCGATTTGTCAATATGGATTTATATACTTTACTCTTATATCGTATCATGACATCATTCATGTCATAATCTCCCTGTTCCGGCCATAAGTCCTCGAATGTCAATATTCCGGAGTAAGTAGTGTAGTTGTCTTCATCAGTTGGAACTTTAGGATCTTCGGGCAAAGGAGGAACTACTTCTTCATCAATCGCATTTTTTTCGGAAGTATGGATATAGAAAATGGCATCGCAATAATCTAAGTCTATATTATCCTCAAATCCTATTGCTACAATTTGATTGGATTCTGTATCTCGCAGTGATACGGTTCTTTGTCTCTTTATGCCATCACTTCCCGCTTTGTTCAAAATGGTAGTAGAGTATCGGGTTCCCATGCCTTGAACAAGGTCACCTTGAACGTATTCATCTAAAGGCTTGCTTCTGAATCCCATACCTTGCAGACACCAACCAATGGTGATCCCAGCAGGAAATTTTTCTTCAAATTTACCTTCTTTTTCGTTCCAGTATTTCAATTTAACTTCATCGCCACAAACTAAAGCACCCACTCCGGCTGTTTTATAAACAGGAGAAGCATTTGGAAATGCCAGTACCTTTTGGATATTTTCCAGAGTGGGTGTTTCGCCAGTAGGATAAGTGTAATATCCTACAGTGTTGTACCAAGCGGCAGTACTATTGACAAATACAAGACTTACTTCGGTTTCTTTAGTGATAGGGATGTCTGATATCATTTTTCCGTTAAAGAATTCGGGATAGTTGTCACGAATGCTTTTTCCGTCCGTTTTTCTAAAAACGTTTTTTATATTATAAAGTACGCTGGCAGGCGGAATATTTTTTTCTGCAGATAAGTTATTGGGACGTCCGTTGTCGTTCCAGTCTACATTGGGTAGAAGCATCCAGTCATCCTGATATTTATGCTGATTGGTTGTCACTCCTCTGCTGACGGGTGTTGATGCTTTTGCGAGTAGAGATTGAATATACTCATTTTGGTTGAAAGAAATACGATGGTCTTCGCCAATTGTGAGTTTTATAGGCGATGCTGCACCTAAATAGTCGGATGATAACCATACTTCTGAAATATCTGCCCGTATAGTTATTCCATCTTCATTGAACGTTCCCTTTTTGCTGGTGGCGGCACGGTAGAAAGGTTCTATGTCTTTTTTCTTCCAGCTACCATCTTTATCATTTACTTCAATCGGGTCTTGATCATAAATTTCAAAAAGAACCACATAATCTTCCTTGAAGCCATAGTCAATGTCTATAGCCAGATTCTGGTTCATGTTGAAATCAAAAAAGCTTTCTTTGGGAAGTTTTTCCGGCTCTTGAAATAAATCACGCTGGTCGTCTACACAACCACATATTAATGGGGCACAAAATAGACCCATTAATGTTTTTACAAATATTGTTTGTTTCATAAGTTTTTGAAAATAAGTAAAATAAATGGCAAATATATAAAAAGATTTATATATCTGCCATCATTCTTATTTTATTTTCTTACTTCTTTTTCGAAAACTTCTTTTTTGGTGCTGGATTCGCTCCTTTTTCGTCTTGAAGCTTGATTAAGTCGAGACAACTTTTCAGCGTTAAATCCTGTGGGACAATATCTTTGGGAATTTTATAATTGGAACCTTTATAGGTAATATAAGGTCCATAGCGTCCGTTCAGAATCTCGAGTTCCGGTTCCTCTTCAAACTTCTTGATGTGGCGTTCCACTTCTTTCTGGCGTTTGTCTAAAATGAGTTGTTCCGCCTCTTCTAAAGTAACTTCCATCGGGTCGAGTCCTTTAGGGAGCGATACATATACCTTATTATGCAGGATATACGGACCGAAACGGCCTACACCGACACTGACTGTCTTTCCTTCATATTCGCCCAATGTACGAGGTAATTTGAATAATTCCAGTGCTTCTTCCAATGTAATGGTTTCCATGGACTGGCCCTTCTTCATTTGTGCAAAGCGTGGTTTTTCTTCATCTTCTACAGTACCAATCTGTACAACAGGACCGAAACGGCCAATCTTAACCGAAATGGGTTTTCCTGTCTCCGGGTCTTCTCCCAGGATGCGTTCGCCTACTTTATGTTCCGTCTTGATAGCCAACGTGCTTTCTACAGACGGGTGGAACTTATCATAGAAATTCTTCATGATAGAAGTCCACTTTACTTCTCCTTCTGCAATTTCGTCAAATTCCTTTTCTACGCTGGCGGTAAAGTTGAAATCCAGAATGTCCGGGAAATATTCGGTAAGGAAATCATTTACCACAGTGCCAATATCCGTTGGGAGTAGTTTAGCCTTTTCTGCACCGGTAATTTCAGTATGATTTTCGTCTTTAATCTGATGATCCTTTAATGTCATGACATTAAACTGACGTTCTTCTCCGTCTTTATTACCCTTCTCCACATATTCACGTTGTTGGATGGTAGAGATAGTAGGCGCATACGTAGACGGGCGGCCGATGCCCAGTTCTTCCAACTTGCGTACAAGACTTGCTTCCGTGTAGCGTGGAGGGCGTTGAGTGAAACGTTCGGTTGCGATGATAGGGCCATGTTCCAACTTCTGGCCTTTCTTCAAAGGAGGAAGCAGGTGGCTTTCATCTTCCTGTTCGTTGTCGTCATCATAAGATTCACGGTACACACGCAGGAAACCGTCGAACTTAATCACCTCACCGATAGCTGTAAATACGTCGCTGCTGCCACTTATCGTTATGGTAGCAGTTGTCTTTTCCAGTTCCGCATCTGCCATTTGTGAAGCAATGGTGCGTTTCCAGATCAAGTCATACAGTTTCTTTTCTTGTGCTGTTCCTTCAACGGATTGGTTCTCTATATAAGTAGGGCGGATGGCCTCGTGAGCTTCTTGTGCACCCTTGGTCTTGGTCTCGAAATGGCGGGGATGTACGTAGCGGTCGCCCATCATTTTGATGATAGCGTCTTTACTGCCAGCCGTTGCAAATTCCGAGAGGTTGACAGAGTCCGTACGCATGTAAGTGATGAATCCCGATTCATATAAACGCTGCGCGAGCATCATGGTCTGCGCTACGGTATATCCCAGTTTGCGTGCGGCTTCCTGTTGTAAAGTAGACGTTGTGAACGGAGCAGGAGGCGTTTTCTTGATCGGGCGGGTGGTAATATCATCGATTGCAAAGCTCGCTCCCTGACAAGCGTCGAGGAAAGCCTTTGCTTCTTTTTTTGTTTTGATACGGCGAGCCAGTTCAGCTTTCATTTCCACCAGCTTTCCATCCGCGTCCGGGACGAGGAATACGGCAGTGACGCGATAAGCAGCTTCCGTTTTGAAGGCATGTATTTCACGTTCACGTTCAACGATCAGACGGACGGCAACAGACTGAACACGTCCGGCAGAGAGTGCCGGTTTCACTTTTCTCCAAAGTACGGGAGAGAGTTCGAAACCTACGATACGGTCCAGAATCCGTCGTGCTTGCTGTGCATTTACGAGGTTGAGGTCAATGTCGCGTGGTTGTTCAATAGCTTTTAAGATAGCGCTCTTCGTAATTTCATGAAATACGATTCGTTTTGTGTTTTCCGGTTTTAGTTTTAAGACCTCATACAGATGCCAGGCAATTGCCTCTCCCTCGCGGTCCTCATCGGATGCGAGCCATACGGTTTCTGCCTCTTTAGCTTCTGTCTTTAGTGTGCTAACCAGCGCCTTTTTGTCTGCCGGGATTTCGTAGCTGGGTTCAAAATCATTATTTACGTCGATACTGAAATCTTTTTTCTTCAGATCGCGTATGTGTCCGTAACTAGAAAGGACTTTGAAATCTTTCCCCAGAAACTTTTCAATCGTTTTTGCTTTTGCCGGAGACTCGACAATGACAAGGTTTTTCTGCATAATTCTTTCTTTTATAATGGCTTGTACCACAATATTCGGGGACAAAAGTAAAAAAAAAGATTCTCCCTACCTTATATTATAAGGAGAATTTAATAAAATCTTAAGATTTACATTTTATTGCAGGAAATAAAATATCAATTGGTATAGGTTAGTTTCTCTATATTCTACGTACATTTGTCTCATTAGTAAGTTGGTTTTCGTTTGACTTAAGTTGAACTATCGCTTGACTTAACTAAAACTATCGCTTGACTTAAGTCGAACGAAAATTCAATAGCATGATAAATAATTAATATATAGGGAAGTGGAGTTTAATCTTTCCTAATGAAATACTAATAAATAATGAGTGTAAATTATGATCTTTATGAGACTCCCGATCTCACAAAAAGTGGGGAAGAACAACCTTTGCATGCACGTGTCGTACTGAAGGGTAGTTATACAGCCGAAGAATTTGTAGAACAAGTGACTGCATTTCAGCATATGCCTCATGCGCAAGTGGTAGGTGTCATAGAAGCTATCTCGAAAGAACTAAGACATTTGCTTTTGAAGGGATTTTCTGTTGAATTGGGTGATATTGGTTATTTTACTCTTTCTTTGAATGTGAACAAAGAAGTGACTGATTCAAAAGACTTGCGTTCACCGTCAGTATCTCTTAAAGATATTAATTTGAGAATCAACCGTCAGTTTAAGAAGGATATTGAGACTGAATTGGTATTACAACGTTATCATTCGCCTTTTCGTGTGAAGAATCCATTAGCAGAAGAGAAGTGCTTGCAGCGATTAAATAAATTCTTGGAAAAGAATCCATGTATTAATCGGCAAGATTATGCCTTACTTGTTGGAAAGACAAAAACACAGGCATTGCAGGATATTAATGCATTTATTGAAAAAGGGATTTTAAAAAAGTATGGAGCGGGACGATCGGTAGTCTATATAAAGGTAGGATGAGTCATTTTATCGGATATATATACTTGATATTAAACATTTTCTGCTTACCTTTGTTTGCATGAAAAAAGAAAACGGGAAAGGAGACGAACCTATGGCCAGTAATTATATTCGTTTCGATTGGGCTATGAAACGCTTATTGCGTAATAAAGCCAATTTTGCAGTTCTTGAAGGCTTTCTGACTACTCTTCTCAATGAAAAGATTGTCATTCAGAAATTGTTGGAAAGTGAAGGAAATCAAGAAGATGAGTTTGATAAGTATAATCGTGTTGATATGCTTGCGGAGAACTCTAAAGGAGAGCTTATTCTGATTGAAGTTCAGAATAACAATGAGTATGCTTATTTCCAACGTATGTTGTTTGGTACTTCTAAATTGGTGACCGAGTACATTAATCGTGGAGAAGGTTATGATAAAGTACGTAAAGTGTATAGCGTTAATATTGTCTATTTTTCATTAGGCAATGGAAAGGATATAGTATATCATGGTAAAACGGAGTTCAGAGGGATTCATCAGAATGATGTGCTGGAGTTAACTCCATTTCAGAAACAGACGTTTAAGGTCGATGCTGTCAGCCAGCTTTATCCTGAATATTATATATTAAAGGTGAATGACTTTAATCAGGTTGCCAAGAGTCCGTTGGAAGAATGGATTTGTTATTTGAATACAGGTGATATACCAGATAGTGCTACTGCTCCCGGTTTGACGGAGGCTCGTGAACGATTGAAACTCGATAAAATGACGAAAACTGAACTTGAAGCATATTATCGTCATTTGGATAATATTGTAATATTGAAAGATAATATATTGACAGAACGTGCGGAAGGCCGCGCAGAGGGTCGCGCGGAAGGTCGTGTAGAAGGACGTGTAGAAGGACGTGTAGAAGGTCGTGCAGAAGGTCGTGCAGAAGGACGTGCGGAAGAAAAAAGAGAAACAGCACGTAATATGAAGGCTTTGAATATTCCTATTAATACTATTTCACAGATAACAGGTCTGTCGGCAGAAGAAATACAAGGTTTGTAAATCTATTACGGATTTGTAGTGAAGACAACAAAATAATTGAAGTTTAAGTTGGGATATTCAGTAAATGTTCCTCTTTGGGACTTTCCATAATATTGTGTAAATAGAAAACTACGGGATTCTTCTCGTAGTTTTTTTTATTTATATATTAACTTTGTAAAAAAGCAGATTTTATGGACATCCCCAAAGAATTTTTAAGTAAAGAGTTCCTGTCTCAGTTTAAGACAGGTGAAGATGTTACCGCTTTCATGAAAGAGCTTCATACTCGTGTCTATGAGCAAATGTTGGAAGCTGAACTTGATAACCACTTAGGTTATGAGAAACACTCCAATCAAGGCGATCATAGTGGCAACTCCCGCAATGGTAGTTATAAGAAGCAGATTCAAACAGAGATGGGAGAATCTGTTATTCAGGTCCCCCGTGATAGAAAAAGTGAATTTGAGCCAGTTGTAGTCCCTAAGCATCAATCCCGTGGCTTGTCTATTGAACGTCTTGTAATCTCTCTTTATGCCAAAGGCATGAGCGTATCTGACATTGAGTCAGAAATGCAAGAAATATACGGTATCAATCTTTCCACCTCCGCTATCTCTATTATTACCAATAAAGTCAGCCAGGCTGCTTCAGAGTGGCAGAATCGTCCTTTGGAGAGCTTATATATGATTGTCTGGATGGATGGTATCGTATTTAAAGTCAGGGAAAATGGTAAGGTCATCAACAAGACCGTTTATTTATGTGTAGGTCTAAATAAGGAAGGCCTGAAAGAGGTATTGGGTATGTGGGTTGGTAAAAATGAGAGCGCTGCCTTCTGGATGGGCGTTTTAACGGATCTCAAAGCTCGTGGTGTAGAAGATATACTGATTACGGTTACTGATAATCTGAATGGATTTACAGAAACTATCAAGAGTGTGTTTCCAACATCTACCACTCAAATATGCGTAGTGCATCAAATAAGAAACTCCTGTCGGTATGTGGTCTGGAAAGAAAAAAAGGAGTTTACTTCTGATTTAAAGAATATCTATAATGCACCTACTAAAGAAGCCGCAAAGATGGAGTTGGAGAACTTTGAGCAAAAATGGGGGACTAAATATCCATATGCGATACGCTCATGGAGAAATAATTGGGAAGAACTCACCGTATTCTTTGACTTCCCGGTTGAAATTAGAAAGATCATATATACAACGAATCTCATTGAGAATCTGAACGGAAAAATTAGAAAGTACACCAAAAACAAGCTATCATTCCCAAATGATGATGCCTTGAAAAAGTCTGTGTATCTGGCTATTACAGAAATAGAAAAGAAATGGTATCAACCTATTTGGAATTGGGCATTGATTTTTAATCAATTTATAACTATATTTGAAAACAGGATTCAAGTATAAAACTCGAATCCTCTAGTTTTCTATTTACACAAAATCGTGGACAGTGCCTCCTCTTTCTAAAAAATCAAGAGAAAAGCTTTGCTTTACGTGAGCTTTTCTCTTGATTTTTTCGTTCAACTCTCCCA
>NZ_JADPLO010000026.1:0-77189 GCF_015667765.1 Bacteroides sp. 1001302B_160321_D4
TTTTATAGGATTAAGAAAGAAGAAGAGGAAAACCATCGAAATAAAAAAGAGATTACCACCAAATTTGACGAAGAACCCTTTACAAACTTATGTGTAGGTAAAGCTATCTTTCTGTTAAATTCTCAATGAGCCATAAACAAAAATCCCGCCTGTCTGTTACATTGGCAACTTAAACATAGTAACCTAAACATAAAAATTATGGCTAGAGAAAGTGTAAAAATTCTACAAGGGAAACTAGATGTAGAAAGTTTAATCGCACAGTTGAACGCAGCATTAGCTGAAGAATGGTTGGCATACTATCAATATTGGATAGGTGCATTAGTAGTGGAAGGTGCCATGCGTGCCGATGTACAGGGTGAATTTGAGGAACATGCCGAAGAAGAGCGCAGACATGCGCAACTGCTCGCTGACCGTATCATTGAGTTGGAAGGAGTTCCGGTGCTCGACCCTAAGCAATGGTTTGAGTTGGCAAGATGCAAATATGATGCTCCGCAGGGGTTCGACTCTGTCAGTTTGCTGAAAGATAATGTAGCTTCCGAACGCTGCGCAATCCTTCGTTATCAGGAAATTGCAGATTTTACCAATGGGAAAGATTTCACTACCTGCGACATCGCCAAACATATTCTTGCCGAAGAGGAAGAACATGAACAGGATTTACAAGATTATCTGACGGACATCGCCAGAATGAAGAAATCATTCCTCGACAAGTAAATTCTAATATAATAGTGATTAGGTAAAAGAGGGTGTATCCTGCAGGGGATATTCCCTCTTTTATCTATTATAGTACGATAAAAACAAAACTATTTTAGAGTAAATCAAGAAGAAATCTTTCTTTTTTCGTATTTTTGTCCCAATATGCACGTTTAATCCAAGTAGATAACGAACATTAGCAAAAAAAAGAATGAAAGTAATTGATTTAATACATAGCAACAAGAAAACTGCTTTTTCTTTCGAAATACTTCCACCGCTGAAAGGAACGGGAATAGAAAAGTTATATCAGACAATCGATACGCTTCGGGAATTTGACCCGAAATATATCAATATCACTACCCACCGCAGCGAATATGTGTATAAAGACCTCGGTAACGGATTGTTTCAGAGAAACCGCTTGAGAAGGCGTCCGGGAACGGTTGCCGTGGCTGCCGCCATTCAGAACAAATACAATATTACGGTAGTCCCGCATATTTTGTGCAGCGGATTCACCCGCGAAGAAACCGAGTATGTGTTGCTCGACCTGCAATTTCTGAATATCACGGAATTACTGGTGTTGCGTGGTGACAAAGCGAAACATGAGTCGGTATTTACACCGGAAGGTGACGGATACCATCATGCTATTGAGTTGCAGGAGCAAATCAATAATTTCAATAAAGGTATTTTTGTGGACGGTTCGGAGATGAAAGTCAGCAGTACACCGTTTTCTTACGGGGTGGCTTGTTATCCGGAGAAGCACGAAGAAGCGCCTAATATCGAGACTGACCTTTACTGGCTGAAGAAAAAAGTGGAGAACGGGGCGGAATATGCCGTGACGCAGTTGTTCTACGATAACAGGAAATATTTTGAATTTGTGGAGCAGGCGAAGGCGGCAGGTATCAATATACCTATCATTCCGGGAATCAAACCGTTCAAGAAGCTGTCTCAATTGAGCATGATTCCAAAGACTTTCAAAGTGGACTTGCCGGAAGACTTAGTGAAAGAGGCTTTGAAATGCAAAAATGACGCGGAAGCCGAGCAAGTAGGTATCGAATGGTGTGTAGCCCAGTGCAAGGAGTTGATGGCTCACGGAGTGCCGAGTATTCATTTCTACTCTATCGGAGCAGTAGACAGTATCAAAGAAGTAGCCAAAATCATTTATTGATATGTTTTTCAGAGACGTAATCGGACAGGAAGAAATCAAGCAACGGCTCATTCAGGAAGTGAATGAGGGGCGTATTCCACATGCCCAGCTTATTTGCGGACCGGAAGGGGTCGGGAAAATGCCGTTGGCTATTGCATACGCACGTTACATCAGTTGCACTAATCGGGGGGAGACTGATGCCTGCGGAACGTGTCCGTCCTGCGTGAAATTCAATAAATTGGTGCATCCCGACGTACATTTCGTATTCCCTATCGTGAAAAGCGCAAAGGGGAAAAAGGAAGTATGCGATGATTATATAGCCGACTGGCGACCGTTTGTTATCAATCATCCTTACTTTAATCTCAATCACTGGTTAGGAGAGATGGATGCCGAGAACTCACAGGCATTGATCTATGCCAAAGAGAGTGACGAGATTCTGAAAAAGCTTAGTTTGAAATCCAGTGAAGGAGGATTTAAGATTACGATTGTATGGCTGCCGGAAAAAATGCATCCGGTATGTGCCAACAAACTGCTGAAGTTGCTTGAGGAACCGCCCGAAAAAACGGTTTTCTTATTGGTATCGGAAGCACCGGACATGATTCTGCCTACTATCCTAAGCCGTACCCAGCGCATGAATGTACGGAAGATTGATGAAGCCAGCATCGACCGGGTATTACAGACGAAATATAACATTTTGCCTGCCGACAGCATTTCCATTGCCCATCTGGCAAACGGGAATTTTATCAAGGCACTCGAAACAATTCATCTGAATGAAGAGAACCAGTTGTTTTTTGACTTGTTTGTCAGCCTGATGCGGTTGTCTTACCAACGGAAAATCAGGGAGATGAAAATGTGGAGCGAGCAAGTGGCGGGTATGGGACGTGAACGTCAGAAGAACTTCCTGGAATATTGCCAGCGCATGATTCGGGAGAATTTTATCTTCAACCTGCACCAGCGCAATTTGACGTATATGACGATTAATGAACAGAATTTTGCAACCCGCTTTGCGCCTTTTGTCAACGAACGCAACGTGATGGGCATCATGGACGAACTGAGCGAAGCGCAACTACATATAGAACAGAATGTAAATGCTAAAATGGTATTCTTCGACTTCTCGCTGAAGATGATTGTACTGTTGAAGCAATAATAAATATATAAACTTATGGAATATAAACTTCATAATGGAAGCGGTGGCCTTTGCTGCAAAGGATGCTCCCGACAAGATAAAAAGCTGAACACCTACGATTGGCTGGCGGACATTCCGGGCAATGCGGAAGAGAGTGACATGGTGGAAGTGCAATTCAAAAATACCCGGAAGGGATATTTTCGGAACAGCAACAAGATTAAACTGGAAAAAGGAGATGTAGTTGCCGTTGAAGCGGCTCCCGGCCATGACATCGGCGTGGTTACATTGACCGGCCGGCTCGTTCCCCTGCAAATGAAGAAAGCAAACTTCAAAGCAGATACGGAAATCAAGCGTGTCTATCGGAAAGCTAAGCCGGTAGATATGGAAAAGTTCAACGAAGCCAAAGCCAAAGAACACGCTACGATGATTCGTGCGCGTCAGATTGCGTTGAATCTCAATCTGGATATGAAAATCGGTGATGTGGAGTATCAGGGAGATGGCAACAAAGCTATTTTCTACTATATCGCCGATGAGCGGGTAGACTTCCGGCAACTGATTAAAGTATTGGCCGAAGCATTCCGCGTACGTATCGAAATGAAACAAATCGGTGCCCGTCAGGAAGCAGGACGCATCGGCGGGATCGGTCCTTGCGGACGCGAACTTTGCTGCGCTACATGGATGACGAGCTTCGTCTCTGTTTCTACCAGTGCAGCCCGTTTTCAGGATATCTCATTGAATCCGCAGAAACTTGCCGGACAGTGCGCTAAGCTGAAATGCTGTCTGAACTACGAGGTGGACTGTTATGTGGAAGCTCAAAAACGTCTCCCTTCAAGAGAGATAGAGTTGGAAACGAAAGATGGCACTTTCTATTTCTTCAAAGCGGATATTCTAAGCAATCAGGTTTCTTATTCTACGGATAAAAACTTCCCAGCCAATCTGGTCACTATCAGCGGCAAACGTGCGTTTGAAGTAATCTCCATGAATAAGAAAGGGATGAAACCGGACAGCTTGCTCGAAGAAGAAAAGAAACCGGAACCAAGAAAACCAGTTGATTTGCTGGAACAGGAAAGTGTTACCCGTTTCGACCGCAGCCGGAATAATAAAGAGGGCGGCAATAACGCTAACCGGAATAATAAAAAGAAGAAAAAAGGAAACAATAATAACGGAAACCGCCCGCAACAGCAAGCAGAAGGCGGCAATCGTCCGCAACAACCTCAACGGGAGAATGAAAACCGCCCGCAACAGCCAGAAAACGGCAACAGAGGGGAAAGAGACAACCGCCCGAGAAATAACAATAACAACAACCGGAACAGAGGACAAAACCAGGGACGGAACAACGAAAACAGACGTCCGGAAAGAGGATCAAATCAAGAACGTCCACAAGGACAGGAACGGTCGAATCAGGAACGTCCGCAACAACAAGACCGTCAACGGGAACAGCAAGGGCAGGAACGTCAAGAACGCCGTCCCAACCACGAGCGTCCTTCCAGACCGGAAAGAAATCAGAATCAGGAGAAACAGTCAACTAATGAAAAGCCTACTCAAGAATAGTATATTGAGTCTATTCAGCGCTTGCTTACTGACAGCCTGCAATGAACATACAGTGTATCACTCTTATCAATCCCTTCCCAACAAGGGATGGGGAAAGAGTGATACACTCTCTTTTCAGATTCCCATAACTGACAGCGTTCCCACTACTCTCCGGCTTTTTGCGGAAGTCCGCAACAGTATCGAATATCCTTATCATAACCTCCATTTATTTATCAGTCAGAATCTACAGGATTCTACGGTATGGCGCACTGATACCATTGCTTTCTGCCTGGCTGACTCTACCGGAAGATGGACGGGACACGGATGGGGAAGCATTTACCAATCGGAAACTTTTATTACATCTGTTCGCCCTTTACATCCTACAAATTATACTATTAAAATTATGAGCGGAATGAAAGATGAAAAGTTACAAGGATTGAGCGATGTAGGTATCCGTATTGAGAAGCAGTAAGATTAGAGTCTTCTGCCACGTCCTGCATCAATACGCAGGAAGATAAACAGCAATATCGTAAATCCCCATAAAGAAGAACCTCCATAGCTGAAGAAAGGCAATGGAATACCGATAACCGGAGTTAACCCCAGCACCATACCGATATTAATAAATAAGTGGAAAAGGAAAATACTGACAACCGAATATCCATAAACCCGCCCAAAGTTGGAAGTCTGCCGTTCGGACAGGAAGATTAATCGTAAGATCAAAATAAGGAAAGCCAACAGGACAGCAGCCGAGCCGACAAATCCTTGCTCCTCACCCACTGTACAGAATATAAAGTCGGTATCCTGTTCGGGCACGTACTTTAATTTTGTTTGCGTACCATTCAGGAATCCTTTTCCTGTCAACCCACCGGAACCGATGGCAATCTTGGACTGATTCACATTATATCCAGCACCGGTCAAATCTTCTTCCAAACCGAGCACTACTTTGATACGGACTTGCTGGTGAGGTTCGAGCACATTATCAAATACATAGTTACTGGAATACAGGAAGCCGACAGAACCGATTGTAAACAGGGCAATCAGGAAATAAGTACGTTGCCGCTCACTTAATGCCAAATAAATCAGATAGCCTATCACCACAATACAAAGCGCCCATTGCACCCAAACGAGGCTAAAATGTACCCAATATTCGGATATTAAATAAGCAATCAATAATATAGCCAAACTTCCACCAATGATATTGCGGATAGCAGACCATTTCTTGCGATATACCCACACCATACCACCGGCAAATAATAAGATCAATAGTAATACGATAAATTCTCCCAGTGGTGTAGGAGTATCGGCGATAAAGACTTCATCAAAACGGATGCCGACCACAAAGTAGATTACCGCACATACGCCCACAAAAAGCACTACTCCCGGCATTCCTTCACGATAAAGAACCAGAAAAAAAGCAAGATAAACCAATGCAGATCCTGTCTCCCGCTGCCCGATAATCAATAACATCGGGAGAAGAATGATGAATCCCAGAATAAAGGCACACTTTTCTTTCTTGATACTGAATGAATAAGAATTCATATATTTAGCCAACGCCAAGGCCGTAGCGAACTTGGCAAACTCGGCGGGTTGCAGGCTCACAGGTCCCATGACAAGCCAAGAGCGTGATCCTTTGGTGTCCGGTGCTATGAAGATGGTAACAATGAGCAAGAGAATCATCCCCACATATATAATGTACGCGAACATATCATACATACGGTCTTCCAGCATCAACAGCACGAATCCGAGTCCGAAGGAACAGATAATCCACACGAACTGCTTGCCGGCACGGGTCGAGAAGTCGAGGAAGTCGCGTTCGCCATAGTCATAGCTGGCTCCGCAGACGCTAAACCATCCGCCAACAATCAGGAGCAGGTAAATAAAAATCGTTACCCAGTCCAGCGTTTTCCACAAACTATCGTTCCTCGTTACCATATAATATCACTCTGTTACTAAATTCTTCCGCCCTCAACTCGTTCTCCGGCGAGAGCTTGCCTTTCAAATACTGTTCCATCATCAGTGCGCCGAAAGGAACTCCGTAAGTAGCCCCCCATCCGCCGTTCTCTACATAGACGGCAATAGCTATCTTCGGTTTGTTCATCGGCGCAAAGCCCATAAATACCGAGTGGTCGTGTCCGCGGTTCTGCGCAGTACCCGTTTTTCCACAGGCTTCCAAATCCGGAACCATCACTGACAGCATACGACAAGTTCCTCCGGTAGCTGCGCCACGCATCCCTTCTACGACTGATTCATAATGTCTTTTCTCAATAGTGGTATAGCGTGGTACGCGATAGATGCTGTCCAACTGATTATCTTGGATTTCCTTTACAATATGCGGTGTCACAAAGTATCCTCTGTTAGCTATGGTTGCTCCCAGGTTAGCAATCTGAAGGGGAGTGGATAGAATTTCCCCCTGTCCGATAGAGATACTGATTACTGTCAGTCCGTTCCAATGTCCGCGATAGGCTTTATCGTAGAACTGCGCATTCGGAATCAGCCCCCGTTTCTCTCCCGGCAAATCAACTCCCAGTTTGTAGCCAAATCCTTGCGAAACCATGTGATCTTTCCAGACCGTAATGGCGTTTTGCGGCGAACCGTATTTACGATCGCCAAACATACGGAACAGTCCCCAACAGAAATAGGAGTTGCACGATGTAGCAATAGCCGGAATCAATGGCAAGGGAGATCCGTGAGCATGGCAGCCTACTGTCAATCTTCCGTAATGGAACCCATGTGAGCAAGGGAATGCCGGACTTTGTTCAGTGATGATTCCTTCTTGCAGGAACGTCAGTCCTTGCGCTGTCTTGAACGTAGATCCCGGAGGATACACTCCCATCAGGGCACGATTCAAAAGCGGTTTGGTCATATCACGTTGCAAGGCCAGATGGTTCTTGCCACGCTGGCGCCCAATCATCAAATGCGGGTCATAATTGGGAGAGGATACCAGACAAAGGATTTCTCCGGTCTCCGGTTCGATAGCCACAATGCTTCCAATCTTATTCTTTAATAAACGTTCGCCCAGCATCTGTAAGTCAATATCCAAACTCAATGTCAGGTTCTTGCCGGGAACGGAAGGACGGTCATATTCACCATCCATATAATGTCCCTGGATACGACCGTGCGCATCGCGAAGCAGAATCTCAATTCCTTTCTCGCCACGCAGATACTTTTCATACGATTTCTCGACTCCTAACTTGCCGACATAATCCCCACGGATGTAGTATCCTTCTTCATCCGCTTCCATTTCTTTTGCGGAGACTTCTCCGATATCTCCCAAAGCATGGGCGGCAGCATTGTACGAATATTGACGGATGGTACGCCGTTGAATATAAAAGCCACGAAACTTAAACAGCTTTTCCTGAAAGACACCACATTCTTCCGCCGAAAGTTGCGACATAAACAACTGGTTGGTATAGCGGGAATACCCCGGATTGCGGCGACGGTCTTTCATATCGCTCATTATTTTGAGAAACTGTGCACGGGTGATATTCAGCGATTGGCATAAATCGAGTGTGTCCAGATTCTCTATTTCCTTTGGCACGATCGTTATGTCGTATGCCGGCTGGTTGAATACCAACAGTTTACCGGTCCGATCATAAATAGCGCCACGCGAGGGGTACTGGATCTTATTCAGAAAAGCGTTACTGTCAGCATTCTTCTTGTAGTCATCAGTCGTAATCTGCAATACAAAAAGACGTATCAGATAAATCAAAACAATGGAGATAGCAATGCCTCCGATTACAAATTTACGCTTCTCTAAGATATAATCTTTTGCCATCGTTACTTCTTAATCCCTTCTATAGCTATGATACAGGTTACAGTCAGAATAGTGCAAAGAAGCACTCGCAACAGTAACAGCCAAATGCTGGTAAATGAGAAGAACTCAATGGAGAGTAATGCCAGACTGTGCACAAAAACACTTGCAGTGGTATATTTTAAGAAAGGACTGATTCCCATCGTCTTAAAAGAGGGAATAAAGCTATCCGGATTATCACGGGGCGTGAACAGACGAAGTAAAGAGGGACGAAGAAAGGCAAGCAATACGGTAGCTGCCGCATTCATTCCCGGAGTATCGGAGAATATATCAATGGTCAGCCCGAAGAAAAAAGCCCACAACATCAGTTCATTCCGGGAAGTGCCGGAGCTGAATTTCAGAATAAAATAGATATAGAGAAAAGGAGTAGCATAGCCGGCAATATGTACACTATTAAGGATTAGCACCTGAAGAAGTACCAAGCCGATAAACCATCCGATTCTATGTATATAAGTAATAATCATTCTTTCATCACCTTGTTTTCAAGTTTCTTCTGTTCTTCCTGACCTGTCCGGGCTACCACCCGAACGTCACTCAACTTACCGAAATCAGTAGCCAGCTTGATTTTCAACAGATAGGAAAGTCCGTCATTAGAGTCGGACATATCATCTACCGTCCCCACCATTATACCTTCGGGAAAGACGGTGGAGAAACCACTGGTAACGACTGTATCTCCCAAATTAAACTCTGCATGTCGAGGCAAGTCTTTCAGATAAGCATAGCGCGAATCTCCATGTTCCCATTTCAGGTAGCCGAAATAATCACTGCCGATAATCTTGCAACTGATATTCGACTTGCTGTTCAGTACCGAAATCACCACCGAGTAGGAAGGAGAGGTTTCATAAACAATCCCTACAATCCCATTACCATCCACCACTCCCATTTCGGAGCGAATACCGGAAGAGGAACCTTTATCGAGCGTGATATAATTATCAACCAGATTCAAACTGTTCTTTATCACATGCGCTTTAAACAACTGATAATCCGCTTGCGGCACCTGCCGGATGCTGTTGATGGCCATAGAATCGAGCTGCTGCTCTCTCAATGCTTTTTCCAGATTAGTGATCTGTTGTTCGAGCACCATGTTGCGATCCAACAGATCTTCATTGACCGATTTCAGATGAAAATAAGAGGAAATCCCTCCCGAAACTTCATAAACCGCCCCCACAACCGTATTGGCAGAAGTGAAGAATGCACTCTGCTGATAACGGTTGAACCGAAATAACAAAACAAAACTGGCTACCTCCAATAAGATGAAGAGGAACCAGTAATTGTATTTCAGAAGGAAGTTTAATAAATTCCTCATCCCCAGTTTATCTCATTAAGAAAGAGAAACGGTCTACGTTCTTCAATGCCACTCCTGTACCTTTGGCAACTGCATGCAAAGGATCTTCCGCAATATGGAAAGGAATGTTGATCTTATCGGTCAATCTCTTATCCAGTCCGCGAAGCAATGCACCACCTCCGGAGAGATAGATACCATTGTGCACAATATCAGCATACAGTTCAGGAGGTGTATTTTCCAACGCACTCAAGATAGCAGTTTCGATCTTTGAAATTGATTTCTCCAGACAGTGAGCTACTTCCTGGTAGCATACAGGCACTTCCATCGGAAGAGCCGTGATACGGTTCGGACCGTGAACGATATAATCTTCCGGAGCATCATCACCCAGTTCGGTTAAAGCAGCACCTACATTGATTTTGATACGTTCTGCCATACGCTCGCTGACTTTCACATTGTGCTGACGGCTCATATATTCGCGAATATCCTCTGTCAGGTCATCACCGGCTGTGCGGATGGAGTTGTTGGAAACGATACCTCCCAAAGAGATAACGGCAATTTCCGTAGATCCACCACCTATATCGACAATCATGTTTCCTTCCGGAGCTTCCACATCGATGCCGATACCGATTGCCGCAGCCATCGGCTCGAAAATCAAATAAACATCACGACCGCCGGCATGTTCCGCAGAGTCACGGACAGCACGGAGTTCGACTTCCGTACTTCCCGAAGGAACGCCAATCACCATGCGAAGAGAAGGTGAAAACAAATGGTTGCGAGTATTCACCTGCTTTATCAAACCGCGCATCATCTGCTCGCAAGCATAGAAGTCGGCAATCACTCCGTCTCTCAACGGACGGATGGTACGTATGTTTTCGTGGGTTTTTTCATGCATCAACTTCGCCTTTTCCCCCACGGCAATCATCTTTTCTGTACGGCGATCCAAAGCTACAACCGAAGGCTCATCCACCACGATTTTTCCGTTCGTGATGATGATAGTATTGGCTGTGCCCAAGTCCATTGCTATCTCTTGTGTAAAAGAAAATAATCCCATATTTTTAAATGAAGAATTAAGAATGAAGAATTAAGAATGAGGATGCTGTCACGTGCAGTCATTCTTCATTATTAGTTCTTCATTCTTCATTAATATTAGTGTTTAAAATGACGGATACCGGTAGTCACCATCGCCATACCGTGCTCATTGCAATAAGCAAATGATAAATCGTCTTTTACCGAACCTCCCGGTTGGATAACAGCCGTAATACCTTCTTTATCTGCAATTTCCACACAGTCGGGGAACGGGAAGAAGGCATCGGAAGCCATTACTGCACCATTCAGGTCGAAACCGAATGATTTGGCTTTTTCAATTGCTTGTTTCAATGCGTCTACACGTGAAGTCTGTCCTACACCGCTTGCAAGAAGTTGTTTATCCTTTGCCAATACGATGGCGTTGGATTTGCTGTTCTTTACAATTTTGTTGGCAAACAACATATCTTCCACTTCTTCCGGAGTAGGAGCTTTGTCTGTCACAGTTTTCAGGTCGGCTACCGTTTCAATATTAGTATCTTTATCCTGCACCAATACGCCATTCAGCAAAGCGCGGAATTGTTTCTTAGGCAATTTAGCTTCCTTACGAACGAGGATGATGCGGTTCTTTTTCTGTCCCAGGATTTCGAGTGCATCCACATCATAATCCGGCGCGATAATCACTTCGAAGAAAATCTTGTTGATTTCTTCTGCAGCTTCTTTGTCGATGACACCATTCGTAATCAATACACCGCCGAAAGCAGAAACCGGATCACCGGCCAATGCGTCTTTCCAAGCTTCCAAAACTGTAGCACGGGAAGCTAATCCGCAAGCGTTGTTGTGTTTCAGGATAGCGAAAGTGAGGTCATCGAATTCGTCGATCAGGTCAACGGCTGCGTTGATGTCGAGAAGATTGTTATAAGAGATTTCTTTTCCGTGAATCTGGTCGAACATTGCTTCCAGATTTCCGTAGAAATAACCTTTCTGATGTGGGTTCTCACCGTAACGAAGTTGCTTCTGGCTATTAACAGAGCAACGGAAAGCAGAACCTTCGCCGGCATCGAAATAGTTGAAAATAGCCGAATCGTAGTGAGAAGAAACGGCAAATGCTTCTTTAGCCATCCAGCGACGTTCTTCGAGTGAAGAAGTAGCGCCGTGCTCCATCAACATATCCAATAATGGTTTGTATTGAGCTTGAGAAGCTACGATGATTACATCGTTGTAGTTCTTGGCTGCAGCACGAATCAGTGAGATTCCGCCTATATCGATTTTTTCAATAATGTCTGCTTCAGATGCACCGGAAGCTACGGTAGCTTCGAACGGATACAAATCAACAATAACCAGATCTATCTCGGGAATTTCATATTTCTCAATCTGTTGCATATCCTGTTCCAGGCCGCGACGACAAAGAATACCTCCGAAAATTTTCGGATGTAATGTCTTTACTCTACCACCGAGAATAGAAGGATAAGTGGTCAAATCTTCCACTGCCTTGCAAGGATATCCCAATGATTCAATAAACTGACGAGTTCCGCCTGTCGACAAAAACTCTACTCCCTCTTCATGAAGTTTGGTAATAATTTCATCCAAACCTTCTTTATGGTATACAGATACCAATGCAGTTTTTATTCTTTTAGACTCTGACATTGAATTGCTTATTAAGTATTTGGTGTGCAAAGTTACGAAATATTGTTTATCGTACGTAATAAATAAGGTGTGAATTAATAAAAAAAAGCGTTGACTCTCCTCAACGGAAAATCAACGCCTCTTCGCATATATATTCTCTATTCAAAAACTATTACCAAATAGACACTCGTTTTTCTTTAGGTACGAACATCGAATCCTGTTCAGTGATTTTGAATGCTTCATACCAATTCTGGATATGAGGAAGAGCACCGTCCACACGCCATTTGCCTAATGAGTGAGGATCAAGTTTGGTTAATCGGAGAATTTCTTCCGGACGGATATTTCCTGCCCACACATTAGCGTAAGCCAGGAAGAAACGTTGTTCCGGAGTAAATCCGTCAACAATTTCCAACGGTGCGGCTTCTGTTGCATTCTTGAATGCCTGGAAAGAAACTTGCAAACCTCCGTGGTCGGCAATGTTCTCTCCAAGTGTCAGACTACCGTTTGCGTGTACGCCCGGAGCAACTTCGATGCTGTCAAAGAAGTTAACCATCACCTGTGCCCGTTCTTCGAACTTTTTAGCATCTTCTTCTGTCCACCAGTCTTTCAGGTTTCCGTCTTTGTCATATTGACGTCCCTGATCGTCAAATCCATGAGTCATCTCATGGCCGATTACCACGCCGATTGCACCGTAGTTCATAGCATCGTCCGCATTCATATCGAAGAACGGAGGTTGCAGGATAGCTGCCGGGAAGCAGATTTCATTGGTAGTCGGGTTATAATAAGCGTTCACTGTTTGAGGAGTCATCAACCATTCATCCTTGTCTACCGGTTTGCCGGCTTTGGCAATCATTTCGTTGTAATCCCATTCGTTGGCACGCTCGATATTTGCCCAGTAAGAATCATCTTTGATCTCCAGTGCGGAGTAATCTTTCCATTTATCAGGATAACCTATTTTTACATGGAAGGTTGCCAGTTTCTCCAACGCTTTTTCTTTGGTCGGTTCACTCATCCATTCCAAACCTTTGATACGTTCTCCTAAAGAAGTTTGCAGGTTCTTCACCAGTGTAACCATACGTTCTTTGGCAGCAGCCGGGAAGTACTTCTCTACATACATCTGTCCTACCACTTCGCCAAGAACACCATCTACGGTGCTCACGGAACGTTTCCAGCGAGGTTGCATTTCTTTCTTACCAGACATTGTCCTGCTGTAGAAGTCGAAGTTTTGTGCTTCAAAATCATCGCTTAGATAAGAAGCAGCAGCATCTATCAATCCCCATTGGAGGTACAATTTCTGATCGTCCAGTGATACGGTATTAATCACATCGGCTACTTCCTTCATGGCAGCAGGCTGACCTACGTTCACTTCTTCCAAATCTTTCAAACCGGAAACAGTGAAATAAGTATCCCAGTCAAAAGTAGGGAAGTTCTTTTTCAGCGTCGCCCTATCCATCTTGTTATAATTAGCATGAGGATCACGCAATTCCACTTGTGAACGAGCCGCTTTCGCCAGGCGAGTTTCGATGTTCATCACTGCTTTCACAGCTTTCTGTGCAGTAGCCTCATCATAACCTGCCAACTGGAACATTTTGGCGATATGTTCCTGATATTTATTACGAATGTTTTTAGTCTGCTCGTCATTCTCCAGATAATAGTCACGCTGTCCCATTCCGATACCACCTTGATAGGTCTGTACGATATTCATGGAACTGTTCATATCATCCGCACTTACGAACATGGTGAAGTAAGGACGGATGCCTTTCTTCTGGCTCTCTGCGATATATGCATAGATTTCTCCTTTATCCTTGAGAGCGTCAATGGCTGCCAGTTCTGCTTTGATCGGAGCTACACCTTCCTGGTTCAGCTTCACGCTATCCATTGCGATATTATAAAGATCGCCTACTTTCTGCGCAGCACTGCCCGGTGCATTATCTTTCTTCGCTGCCAATTCGGCAATCAATGTTTTCAGTTGTTCACGACTGTTTTCGCGCAACATGTCGAATGTACCGAAACGTGAATACTCGTCTGTCAGCGGATGATCTTTCACCCAACCTCCACAGGCATATTGATAAAAACTTGTACCCGGCATAGCCGTGGTATCCAGATTAGCAAGGTCGATACCGGACGTCAGCACGGCCTCTTTCTTACTGTTACATCCTGTTGTCATAAGGCATACGGCAAGAATTGGTAAATACTTGGTTACTTTCATATTGTATAAATAATTAAATAGTCTCTCTAATCAACAATCATCCTACCCGCAGTCCGGCACCGAGGAGGAAGGTGACCGACACCGAGGAACGCCTCGTTCCTCAACGAGAAACACCTGTTTCGACACCGAGAAACAGATACCCGCCAGGAATACCTTCTACCAAGGTATAACGTTTCTCTCACATAGTGCCCGGAAGTATGCGTTTTGTTCTAATTTTTCGTTTCTTCCAGTTCCATCGAAACCCGCTCCCACTCTTCAACGATTGTATCCAACTGCTGTTTCAGTTTTTGATGCCGTTCATAGAGCTGCATATCCGAAGCTCCTTCGGGGGTTGCCATCTTCGCTTCCACGATAGCAATCGCGGATTCGGTTTCCTCTATTGAGGCTTCGCAGTCCGCCACCTGACGTTCGAGTTTCTTAATCTTCTTATTAAGTTCTTTCTGGGCTTCGTAAGAGAGCTTATTCTCCGAAGGCTGACCGGTTTCAGGTTCATTACCTTTAGCTGAAGCCGTAGGAGAAGCCGACAATCCCGCTCCTTTCTGAAGCTCGTTCAAGCTATCTATCTTTTTCTTTTGCAAGAATTCATAGATACCTCCAAGGTGTTCTTTTACAAGTCCACCGCCAAACTCATATACTTTAGTCGCAAGTCCATCCAGAAAATCACGGTCGTGGCTGACAAGAATCACTGTTCCGTCAAATTCGCGGATAGCTTCCTTCAAAACATCTTTCGAACGCATATCCAAATGATTGGTCGGTTCGTCCAGAATCAGTAGATTTACGGGTTCCAGCAGAAGTTTAATCATCGCCAATCGCGTACGTTCTCCTCCGGAAAGGACTTTCACCTTTTTATCCGAAGCTTCGCCTCCAAACATGAAAGCTCCCAGTATATCACGTATCTTCAGACGGATATCTCCTGTCGCTACCCGGTCAATCGTATCAAATACAGTCAGGTTCTCATCCAACATTTGTGCCTGGTTCTGCGCAAAATAACCGATTTGTACATTATGTCCGATCGTTAGTTTGCCTTCGAAATCAATCTCGTCCATGATACATTTCACCAAGGTAGACTTACCCTCTCCGTTCTTCCCGACGAAAGCCACTTTCTCTCCCCTGTTGATAGTCAGGTTGACATCATGGAAAACGACATGGCTGCCATACGCTTTGCGCACATCTTCGCAAATCACAGGATAGTTTCCGCTACGACTGGCTGGAGGGAATTTTAAACGCAAGGCGGAATTATCTTCCTCATCTACTTCGATGCGGTCTATCTTTTCCAGTTGCTTGATACGGCTTTGCACCTGTACGGCTTTCGTTGCTTTATAGCGGAAGCGTTCGATGAAGTCTTCTGTATCCTGTATTTGTTTCTGCTGATTTTCGTAAGCACGGAGCTGTTGCTCACGGCGTTCTTTACGCAAGACTACAAATTCATCGTACTTCACTTTGTAGTCGTAAATCTGACCGCAAGTGATTTCGATGGTGCGGGTAGTTACGTTATTCAGGAAAGCACGGTCATGGCTGACTAATACGACTGCATTGGCACGTGTAGACAAAAAGTTTTCCAACCATTGGATACTTTCAATATCAAGGTGATTGGTCGGCTCATCGAGCAAAAGCACGTCCGGGCGTCGTAAAAGCAGTTTTGCCAATTCGATACGCATACGCCATCCACCGGAAAACTCCGAAGTAGGGCGCTCAAAATCTTCCCGGCTGAATCCCAATCCAAGAAGTGTCCGTTCGATTTCCGCCTGAAAGTTCGTACCGCCCATCATCAGGAAGCGGTCGTTTTCATGCGTGAAACGGTCTATCAACTGATGATATTCTTCCGAATCATAGTCTGTCCGTTCCGCCAGTTCCTGATTCATCCGTTCCAACTTCGCCTGAAGCTCAAATATATGTTCGAATGCCAGTTCTGCCTCTCCCATCACCGTCCGGTTGTCGGAAAGAATCATGACCTGTGGCAAATATCCGATGGTTACATCTTTCGGAGTAGCTACCACTCCGCGTGTCGGTGACTGCAAACCTGCCAATATCTTCAGCATGGTTGATTTGCCGGCACCATTTTTGCCGACCAGCGCAATGCGGTCTTTCTTATTAATTACATAGCTGACGTCCTCAAAAAGCGGCGTCGCATTAAATTCTACTGATAATCCTTCTACTGAAATCACTTCTGCTTCTGATTTATAACATTTTGGACTGCAAAGATACTGAATATTTATTAGATACTACTTAGTATGATACGTTATGAAAAACAAAAAAAGCAGTCATTCTTATGAATGACTGCTCTCTATCTTAATCAATGGCTCTTCTTTAGAACAACTTAGCAGGATATTCACCGGCATCTACCAATGCCTGAATCTTGTCTACTACGCTCTGACGGTCTTCCGGATAAGTAACCCCGAACCACTTGCTGGTAGTATCCAGTACTTCAACAGTGGCAGTTCCATCATTAATCAATTTATCTACCATCAATGGGATGAAGAATTCGCTCTTCAGGTTTTCCATATTCTTCGGATCGCTAAGGAAAGTCTTGAAGAATTCCTGGCTGTAAGCGAAGTAATCAGGAGTGAATCCCCAGAAGTTCATACTTACCGGAGTCGTGTCGGGAGTAGCCGTCCATTCGCCATCATCACCGATATATTTCACTTCACCGTCCAGACGTTGAATCTTCGTACGTTCTACTACAGATGTCAACAATCCTTTAGCATCTGTACTACAGATACCACGAGATACCGTACCGCTTTCGCTCAATGTATTTCCTACACGGAAACCTACCATTGAATAAACGTTCTTTGAATTTTCAGGAAGAGCAGAAAGGAATTTGCCCATTACCTGGAAAGAATCACGACCATAGAAGTCATCGCAGTTGATCACTGCAAACGGTTCTTTAATCACATCAGCACCCATCATTACTGCATGGTTAGTACCCCAAGGTTTGGTACGGTCTGCCGGGCAAGTAAAGCCTTCCGGAAGATCGTCGATTGATTGAAATACCAGTTCGCAAGGAATGTGACCTTCGTATTTGGAAATAATTTTATCACGGAAATCTTGTTCAAAATCTTTGCGGATTACAAATACAAGTTTGCCAAATCCGGCATTAATAGCATCATAGATTGAGTAATCCATAATAGTTTCGCCATTAGGACCCAGTCCGTCTAATTGCTTCAAGCCTCCATAACGGCTACCCATACCGGCTGCCAATAAGAATAAAGTTGGTTTCATAAATTGTGTAATATTAAAAGGTTAGTGATGTCAACGGCATCAGATTTCGTTGCAAATTTACAAAAACTTTCTTTCTTTTGTCTTGAAACAAAAGAAAGAAACAAAGAAAAATTCAAGACTGACTTTTTTCTCCTACTCACACCCTTCACTACGCTAAAGGGCAGAAACTCGCTTCGCTCAAACAATCTGCCCTTTTTAACGCTTCGTTACGGGTGTTCGCTTAACGGAGAAAAAAGTAGGTCGGAAAACCTTTCGGCATGTAAACCTATGCAGAATCAAAAGTACATCAATGACAAATCAAGAAATCCGGTAATTCATTAACCTATGCAGCAAACACGCCGAAAGGGGATCGGCCTCGTTTTTCCGGCGTTAAGCGCAGGCGTTTTCTCCAGCGTTAAAAAGGGCAGACTGTTTGAGCGAAGCGAGTTTCTGCCCTTTAGCCGGAGAGAACACCGGAGTAGCCGGAAAAACGCAGCCTTGAATTTTCTTTGGTTCTTTCTTTGTTTCAAGACAAAGAAAGAACGTTAGAAGGGATAACCGATAGCAAAATGTATTCCCAGATTCTTCATAAAGGATCCTGTGACATTGTAATATCCGCTTCGTTCTGTATCGTAAGGCAGATGCAAAGGAATACCGAAATCAAGACGGAACACAAGAATATCCATATCATAACGAATACCGACACCGGTGCCCAAAGCGATCTGTTTCGGGAACGTTTTCAGTTCGAGTTGTGAATTGGGACGTGCCTCATCCTTGCGCATCAGCCAAACGTTTCCCGCATCCAGGAAAGTGGCTCCCCAAATGCTCTTAAAGATACGGAAACGGTATTCTACATTTGCCTCAAAACGGAAAGTACCCGTCTGGTCGAGGTAAGAATAGCGGCTTTCCGCCGGATGGTATCCGCCCGGGCCGATGCTACGTACCGTAAAAGCGCGGATGCTGTTGGCACCACCCACATAGAATTGTTCGCTGTAAGGGGCTATCGTTGCATTACCGTAGGCGAAGAGAGCCCCCAAAGCTACACGGGAAGCAATCTTATTATTCTTGTCCATATTCCACAAATGGCGAAATTCCGTATTCAGTTTCACAAACTGCGCGAAAGGGACGTTCAGCAAACGTTTGTCCTCTTTGCTGAAAGACTGACCGAAAGCACGGTAAATCACCGAGGTCAGGTTACCGGCAGAGGTTACAGTCGATTGCCACCAAATCGGATTTTTAATACCGCGTGCGGAAGCATTATCATAGGTATAGGTATATTCCATAGCAGGAATAAACTGGTCTTTCAAACTGATATATAATGCAGGATTAGCATCGGCAATTTCCCTGAATTCTTCCGATTGGTGTTGAAGGACGTTGAATGTCAGTTTGAAAGGGGTAATACTATGACGGCTTGTACGTGTCGGTTGGAAATCGTAGGTAGCATTTCCGCCGAATGACAACAGTTTATAATACCTGGCACGGTTCAACTGGTCGATGTATAAACGGAATGTAGTGGTAGCCGGGAAGTCAAACTCCCTTTTCCCCCAATGCGGGAAAACCACGCGCGGGAAAGTCAGAGAGGTAGAAACTCCCATCTCCCAGCTGTTCATTAAAGAGCTTTTTTCTCCTCCGCCGGTTTGCCATTCATAAGAGCCTTTCAGCTTCACGTTCCAGCTTTCGCCACCTCCGAATACATTGTTCCGGGTGACGCCGAATGATGCCCCGGGACCGGTTTGGTCGTTACTTTTGGTTACGACATTCAATTCCAGTTCGGCGTCCAGCGGCTTGGCAAACGTGGCCTGCATGGTTACGTTCAGCGTATCACAAACGGCTGTCGTATCTTTCGGAGCATATTGTAAATCCAGATAACTGAAGATTCCCAACTGGCTAAGTTTCTCCTGCACCTGCTCCTGTCGATACTGACTGTAAAGACGAGTGCGATTGGAAGCCCGCATCTGTGCATTCCGCACAAACTGTTGATAGTTCAACCAACGATAAAGCATATTCGGACGTACCTGCAATTTCTTATAATAATGTATATTCAGATTCTTATACATCATGCTGTCATTGGGCGCCTCACCATTCTTGCCAAACAGGTAAACAGAAGCATCTCCTACATAGTAAGGACGTTGTGCCGCAGCGGGTAATCCCGGAACGGGAATCAGACGAAGGCTGATATGTCCACCGGGAACCAATGTCGTATCTGCCTGATAAGTCATATAATCGGGACGGAAGTAAAAATATCCCCGGTTACGCAACAGCGTACTGATACGGGTACGCTCTTCATCCAGATCGACCACGTTAAACTGCTCGCCGGGACTTATATAAGACATTCGACGTCCCCGTTCCATAATGCGCAACGTTTGAGGAGTGAAGCGCTGATAATAAACCGTATCTATAAAATAAGGATTCTTCATGTCTACCGTATACAGGATACTTGCTTTCAGGCTGTCTTTCTTATCGACCAATGTTTCATAAGTCACTTTCCCATTGAAGTAACCATAATCACGGAGCAAGTTTGTAGCCACCTTGATGCGGACCTCCGGATTGACAGTGGAAATAAATACCGGAGGGTTAGCAGCCAGACGGTTGAACATCCACTTTCCAAATCCTTTTTTATATTTCACAAAGTCATTGTACATCCACATCTTAAAAGGAATAGGCAGAAGCCCTCCCAACATCTTCGTACTGGGAGTTTTATCAAGGGCCGCCTCAATCTCTGTCAGAGCTGTCCCTCCTACCGATGTTGTCGATTTATTCTGTATGACAGTTTTTCCTCCTGTATAAAGTACCTCCCCTTCGGGCAGATGCTTTGTCACCGAACAACCCGAGAATAAGATGATACCCATCAGGCAACTTATTAATATGTTACTATATATACCTTTCATGTTTACTTCTTTTTCTTAAAGATGAACAGTTCGCTAAGTTTATCCAGCTTCTTGCGAAGTACCAGACCGACTCCGGTTTCCGTAATCTCGCCTTCGAGTACACTCTCGTAGTTTTTATCGTAGAACAGACGGACATAACGGGTTCCGGTTCTATCCAAGCGATATTCCAGAGAGATGTTATCGATGAAAGATTCCGCGTCATTCGTCGCATTCTCACCCGTAGAAACTTTACCTCCGATTACAATCTGGAAACGGTTATTGAAGAGACGTTGTGAATAACGGAAACTGTAATCCGTACGCTTACCACCCGTATCCGACAGATCGTGGTCTTCGATACCGACAGAAACACTGGCATTTTTCAGGTTTCCCATCAATGAGTTGATTTGGCTACTTAATACGGAGTTCAATGCAGAACCCATATTCAGTTTACCCAGTCCACCACCTCCGCCACCAATCGGTCCGGTGCCAAGGTAGGTTTTCATAACCATGATATATAGAGCCTGTTTACCTCTCTCTTCCGCGCCCATAGCCGTCAATTCATTTTGTATGGTTGCGTCTTCGGGGGCAGATACGTCAAAGGCGAAAGAAAGATTATCCAGTCGGTTCTTGACGACGATAGACACATCGAAATTAACCATACGTGTTCCGCCATTCTCTCCTTCGGAGACAGAAGCGCGGATACGGTCGGTTGCTTTGAAGTTCAGCATCGGGTCCATAGGATTTCCCGTCCATTCCACATAGCTGCCGTTGTCGATAGCAAATTCTTTGGCAGCGATGACAGGCAAAGCATATTTCATCAAACCACCGCTCAACGTATAGCGTCCGGTCAATGTCAGATCACCTTGCGGAGTATATTTCATTGAGAGGTCACCTCCTCCCTCCAGTTCAACACGATTGTCATTGCTTGCGTCCAAATCGACTTTCAAACGAACGGACGGGTCGATGTGTACCATCATCACCATATCCAGCCCGCCTAAAGAAACGGTCGGCACTTCTTGCTGAACAACCGTCGTGGTGTCACTAAATGAAGTAAAGGTTACCAAACTTCCCAAACGGTCCTGCACAGTCAACGGTGAATCGGTCAATATATAAGAAACATCTGTATTGCCCAACAAGCTCATGTTTCCACGCATATTCAATCCGTCTAACGGACCTTTCACCGTTGCCCGGAAATCAGCATATACTTTTCCGTAAACCAGACTTTCACGGGTACGTTTGGCATCCAGAAGCGTATAGTTCTGCGCCAGCAGATTCAGATTTGCCATCGGCCGGGACATATCTCTGAAATCAACAGATCCGTCAATCGTAAACGGAGTTTTTCCTGTTGTATAAATAGCGAATTTATCAAATTCCAAACGATTATTCTTTATCTGCACCGGGCGGTTATCGAACCGGAAGTTAGCACCATACTGCCGGGAAAGGACAGTAACACTATCCAATATCAGTTCGCCATTAATCAAAGGTTGTTCGGTGCTACCGGTAATGTTCAGATTACCATCCATATCACCGGCTAATGTAACCATCTGATCGGGAATGAATACGTTTGCTACACGGAGCGGGAAGTGCTCCAGAGTGGCATTTACTTCCAGACTATCTTTTCCTGTCCGGGTTGGAACCAGCTTGCCATCCGCCACCATCACTTCCACTTTGTCATGATTCAGATAAGCGTTAAGATATTGTTTCCCTTGTTCACCCGGCAACCAGGTAGCTCCTAATGTTACATCACCAATTCGTTGACGTTCATAAGTCAGCTCGTCAATAGATGATTCAACCGAGAGTTGAAGATCTTTTTCAGTCTGCACGTAGTGTGCTTCCGCAGAGAATAAACCGGTTATTTCCGGGAAGTAAGGCAGTACTTTGCTCAATTCGGCTAAACTGATTCTTCGGATTTCGACATCAATATTCTGTAAAGAAACAGTGTCCCCCCGCACCGAATGTACACGGAATCCCATTCCTTCATCGTCCCACATATCTACATTAGCGTATACACGCATATTCTTATGCACATAAATCCAGTTGTGATTCTCATTAAAATGGAATTTCTGGAAGGCGATAATCGGTTCTTCCGGGATTAATGTGAAAGCTAATCCATCGCCTTTTCCTTGCCCTTCAAACAAAGGACGCGCATTGACACCGAGCAGTACGCCCGTTTCTCCTTTTCCATTCTTAAAATCTACCAGCAGTTCCGCATCCCGGTCACGAATCTCTCCTGTCAGTGTAGTAGAGAAGGAGAATTGCGGATTCTTCGGTCCGTTAATAACACCGGCACGCAATTTCATGAGTGTGGTATCTTGTTTGACTGTAAAGAAAATCGTGTCTAGTTGTAAGGTGTCTACTTTCAAAGCGTGAATAGCGGCTTTTCCATTGATTCCCCAATCAGGAGCCGTTCCAAATTTCACTGAAGCATCATGGTAAGCAATCTTTTTAGTAGCCAGAAAATACGCCAAGGGGTTTTCTTGCCCTGCAGAGAAAGAGAAAACTGCCGTCGGTAACGCCTTACGCAATTCAGCGTGATTCAATGCTTTCTCATCAATCTGCTTCATCAATACATCCACAAAATGAGTAGATTGGCGAATTAAAGGATTAACACCGGAGCGTGCGCTCAAGTCGAGTTTCATATCACCGGAGATTAAATGTGCCGAAACTAAATCCCGACGGGCTTCGGCAACTAAGTTAAAAGTCAACGGACGCTTCATTGACTGCGGCATAATTCCCAGTTCATGCAAATCCAGTTGAGTAACATCAATCGTTATTTTACCGTCGGGGTAACTGTGTGCCAGATTATATTCAGCATCTGTTATCATTTTCAATAAAGCATTATCGCTTGTCAGATGTGCAGTGACCAATGCGCCTTTAAGTTCTCCCGTCAGATCAAGATCGGAAAGATGGTATTTAGCATAATGAAGTTGATCTAATGCAAGATTCAATTTGGCAAATGAATGGTAGGACATGACATCTAATCCACGACCATTAGCTGCAGCCGAGAGAGAAAGTTCATAGATAGAGTCTTTCGGGAGGAAACTATGAAGTTGCAGATTGTCTATTTTCAGATCAGCCTTATAGACTTCGGTAGCGGTATTTAAGGCCGCATTCACATCCATAGCTCCTTGTCCTTCTTTCAAACGGAGATTTGCTTTATATTCAGGACCTTTGATATCCACTTTCGCCACCAGATTCATACTGTCAGGAATAACAAGCGTGCCATTAGGGGCTTCTCCCGACAGAGCGGTCAGGAAGTTTAGGTTTTGAGTGGTCATTTTCAGACCGATGGTTCCGGTGCGTGTGAGGCTGTCGGCGAGGTTTTCCAAAAGACCACCGCCCTCCAATGCAAAAGCCCCTGGCAGGTCTACTGTAAAGCGGGAAATCTGCATTTCTTTCAGATTGCCATCCGTACCGGCACGGATGACGAGCGGGCGGAATGGATAGGCTTCTTTGAAGCTTTCAGGTAGAGCACCGGCAAATAGCATGACGTCTTCTTTGCCAATATAGGCATTGAGACGGGCAGACAAGCGGCCCGTAGTCGGGATGTTGACCAGTTCCCAATAGGTATGTGCAGATAAATCGATTTCAGAATGTGGAGTGTTCAGTTTCAAACTGGGAACACAGATAACAGAATCATTGGAGTAGGCTCTACCCGTCAGGGCAGTGACGCTCAATCCGGAGCGTTCGTTCATGGTAAATTCACGAATGACTGCGTTCATATCCCTCCCTTTATACAGCAAGGAATCCAGAGCGATGCGAATATCCCGAACGGCAATATGAGAAGCGTCGAAGCCCTCTGTCGGTTGAGCAGTTCCGGTATCATAGCTGGCGGAGGTTCCCGATAATAAGAACTTCTTCAAGTCGTAGTATTGATTCTTCAAATCTGCTTGAGCATTATTGATGGCCGCTTCTCCAATATGGGCCGTCATACGCATGGAATCAGCAGGAAGTTGCATGCCGAACGATACATTTTTCAATTTCAACTGATGAAGAGCTACTTTCCAGTTGATCGGAGCAGAAGCTGTGGTATCTTTGGGTGTAGTTGTGGTATCATTCATCAGTAGCTGCATGTGAGTGTCGGATAGTTCGACCTGATTGATTACCGCTAGTTCATTAGACAGATCGACGCCATGACTTTGCAGGAAGAAACGTCCCAAAACGCCTTTAATCTTCATTCCCTCCATCAAATCGGCTGAATTAACGGCTACCCGGCTCAAAGTCACTTCATCCACTTCAACTTTTCCTTTTATCAACGGCCATGCCTGTACACGGACATTGAGGCTTTCTAAAGACAAAAGGGTGTCCGGCTGTTGAATGACCTCCACGCCACGTACCAACAGATTAAGTGGGAAACGAAGGTCTATCCGCTCCACCTGAATCTGCATGCCGGTTACTTTAGAGGCGTATGCAGTAACCTCCCGACGCAAAAGATTCTGAACGGGAGGAACATAAAGCAATACCATTAGTATTACAAAGAGTATTATAGGAGTAAGCAGTATCCAGCTTACCCAACGTATCCATTTTCGTTTCATGTAAAATGTGTCAGTGTAAATAAGGTGACACAAAGTAAACAAATTATTCCGAAAAAAGGTTGACGACAGGAGCAAAATGTTCTGCAACAAAAGAAATATAAGTATTCTGTTTTTTCTGACTTCACCAAAAGCAGCGACTTATATTGCTTCATTTATATCATAATAAAAAAGATGAAGTTACTTGTTAGTCATATTACCCAATGTATCCGATTGTCTAATAAGACAGATATTGGCTCTATTTACAGATATACAGAATTCCTTAAAAAATACTATCTTTGATAATAAAAGCAGCGTTCGCCACTAGCTTTAAATCCCCATTGATCAGAAGCTTCAACAGCGATCAAATGAACACCTTCGCAGCACTCTTTAGGTAATTGTAGTCCCCAGATTTGAGGAGAAAATTGCCTTCTGAACGGATTTCTACGATTGAAACGAGTTGGATATATTTTTAGCTGATTCCAACTTCTCACCCTTGCTACATTCACATCAAGTTCTTCTTTCTTCTCACATAATAACCATTCACCATTATCCAAACGACAACGTATTATTGTACTATCTGAAGCTCCATAAACAGTTACAAGCATTTCTCCCTGGTGTTTGTTTCTCAATTCATCGATATAAACATCTGTCGAGTCAATACCTGCAATCCAAATATTCATCTGTCGGGAAGCATCCATCCCTATGCCCTTATACCGGAAAGAATAGTCTTTCTCTGTAAAATCAAAAACAAAATAATTACGAGGAGTACCACATTGCATCAAAGCAGACGGAATACCTTCCCAATCCTTTTCTCCCACCCACCAGAAACCACAAGAAGCCCCTGTTACTAATTCATGTACACAAACATCCTGACCATGTAAAAAATTCCTCTCCACCTGATGCATGTGCCCAGTCAAAGCTAAAACATTCCCTCGTCCTTCTAATATTTCAATCAATGCGGATGAATTAGTAGTATGTACTAATGGAATATGCATACAAAGTACGATCTGAGCATTTTTAGGTACAAGTTTCAGATCATTTGAGACAAAGCGCAATTGACTATCAGAAATCTTCCCTACATAAGAACGTGTTCCTTTACCATAGACATTATTTAGAACAATAAAATGTACGTTTCCTTCGTTAAAAGCATAAGTCGCTGATCCAAAAGCTGTATTATATGAAAAGGTTTGATTAATCCTTATAGAATCAGCATCCCGATCGTGATTACCTATAACTGTCCATGATTGTACAGGCAATAGTTCCATCATCTGTTTGATAGCGGGAAATAAATTTAAATTGTTATTCACTAAATCACCTAAAAATATATTGAACGAAGACGAATCTGCTTGCAAAAGTTCTGGCCATAAAGAACGGGAAGCATAATCCAACTCCTGAGAATTACCGACTTGTACATCTCCTATTGCGTTTATTGAGAAATGCTTATTTACCTTTTTCTTATTCAATCCAAAATTGATTTGTTGCGTCTCGGTATCCCCATGACTATTCCAATAATAAAATCCTGAATTTACTATTTGATTAGACAATAGTGTCCAATTATTCGGAAGAATCGGGAAGATACTGTTTCCCTTAGAAAGTCTGATTCTGAAATGTCCCTGTTTATCTGCAAGTAGAACAGTATCTCCATTAGATATGGCTATTCCCGAAATACCTTTTTCTCCTTTGTCCTGAATCCCATTTTGATTACCATCTTCATAGACACAACCTTCTATCCAAGCAACATCTTGAGCCAAACATTTTGTGGAAACAAAACTGCCTAATAAGAAGAATATATATATAATCATGAACTTTTTCATTTTTTCATCTTATTAATATAAAAACAAGGAAGGATATATTAAGATAAAAACCATCTATACCCTTCCTCGCATTTACATTATTTTATTAAAAGCATAACGTTTACTTATCTGTATATTTAAAAACTATAGCATGGTTATTGTCATCTGTAAATGAAATATATCCAACTCCTGTGGAGGAGAAAGCTATATTCAAATTACTAGAAGCAATATCTGCTAATTTATGAGGATCTGACCATTGCTTAGTTTCATTATCCAAATAAATAACCTTTGGATAATCTTGATCTTGTTCATCTCTGTAGGCAACAAAAGGAGTACCATCAGGAGCTATTGATATGGCCACTGAAGTTGAAGTTGAGGTTTTAAAATCCAAAGGCAATGGATTTCCTCCTACTGTGGACCATTGTTTTGTTACCGGATCATATTTCTTTAGTCTCAAGTTATACACACCTGATGTCACTGCATCATCACTTGTTAAGATATAAAGTGTACCATTTTCTTCTGCTTCAATATCCAATCCAACAATACCAGTCTGAGTAGCATTTGGTTCTACATAGTTATTTAATAGAATACTCCATGTTCCATTTTTATATTCATATACTGAATGACCATAATTTACGCCTGCTACTGCCCCACGGTTAACCACCAACAGATAGGCAGCATGCTCTGTCTTAGCAAGATTACAATTATAGATTGGAGTCCCGGAAGCCAAAAGTGGTAATTCACTACTCGCCCAACTGTTCTGATAAATAGACATAACTAACACTCGCCTCGGAAAAGAAACTTTGTTGCTATTGTTCACTTGTGAAACAATAGTCTCTCCATTATCTAATACTCTTAAATGTAATTGCTGAGATTGAGCATTTACAAATCCTTGATTACCTACATAATTCCAGGTAGTCCCATTCCATTTCATTAAAGACGCAGCACCTGCAACTGTGGTAGCACTGTTATCAGAATAAACGACATAAGGAATTCCATCCTTGTCAATATCAAAATCATAATTTGACAAACTAACTTCTCCTCCAAAGCCTTCTAAAGAACCAACTGCTGTCCAAGTTGTACCATCAACAAGTTTTATGACAGCCATTTTCTCTTCTTCTTTTAGTTTAAAACCAAGATATGGAACTTGATCCACCGGGTTTATTTTTAAAACAGATCCACTGAAAACTGATGTCGCTGTAAAGTCCGGCATTCTTACCCAAGCCATATTAGAAGACTTAGCAACTGTTATCGTATACTTTACATTCTGTTTTCCATTACTAACAATGTAATCTACAGGAGCTGTAAAATCATTGGCAGTAGCACCACTAACTTGTGTAACTCCATCTACCAAGACGATATTACCATCGTTCGTCGTAAAGCGAGCGACAAGTGCACTTTTATCTATAAATGCAGGCATAGTAACCTTAGCTGTTGTGGAAGATAGGGTAGCTATATAATCATCTGATAATATACTTGAATTATCTTCAGCATAAAACCCAAAGGTTAACAGCTTAGCTTCAACTCCTTCATCTGTCCCATCATTCTTGTCATCCGAACAAGATGAAAACGCAGCAAACAAAACAATTACTGCCATCCAAAATAAATCTTTCATTCTATTCATACCATAAATATTTGTGGACCGGAGTCCTGTTATACAATCATATTATTACTAATTTTTAGGGTAAAGCACAGCTTTTATCATGGGAGTAGTGCTCAATAAAGATTTTGCAAAAGAAGAAATATCTTTTGCTGTTATACTATTTACTGTTTGTGCATAATTATTCAGATATTTCCAATCCTCCTGTTGATTGAATATGGAATTGCGAATCCAAGAAGTCCAAAAAGAGTTTTTTTGTTTATCCAATTCAAAATCTTTCAAAAGATTACGTTTAACATCCGTTAATATACCGTCAAATGATTCCGGATATTCATAAAGTCTTTGTAATTCTTCTTGTGTAGCATTAACCAAACTATCAACATCCTCTGGCAAGCAGACAAATCCAATCATCGTTCGTGATAAGAAAGAAGGATATAAACCCGCACTCGAAGCTACGCTTACACTATAGACTTTTCCCATTTCCTCACGCAAACGGTTAAGTAAACAAGTGCGCAACATCGCTTTCATCACATTCGATTTCAATGTGAATGAGCTAAACTCCTCTAACAAACTGTCTTGCTGGAAAATCAATGAAACTGATGCTTTAGGAGAATCCCCCGTGTGACGTATCAATGAACAGGATTTATAAGGTATATTACGTTCTGTATAACACCAATCCGTATCATTCGATCCTTTAGGTAATCCACCGATATATGTAGTGATTAACGGCTTTATATCCTGTATAGTACAGTCTCCCAAAATAACAAATGTGTAATCTTTCGCTGCACCATAAAAACGATTGAATAGAGGAAGCATATCCTCTTGCTTTACATATCGTGTTATTAAAGAATCAGAAAGTATTGTATTTGTGTAATTTCGTCCGTTCAAAAGCCACATTAGTTCTTCCTGAAAAAACTCCGTCGGACTTTTTTGCTTGACACGATAATTTTCTTTTGTCTTCTCTATTGTTTGTTTACAAATTGCTGTATCCAACTGGGGGTACATCCATTTGGTATAGAGTAGTTGAAACATTGTTTCCATATCCTTTACCTGCGATACTCCAGCTAGCCCAGTACGTGTCTTATCAACAAGTAGACGCATAGAAGCAGAGTTTCCTGCCAGAAAATAGTTCAATGCATCCCTTGAAAAATTTCCGGCTCCAGAAAGTGAAATAATACTGGGAGCGAATAGACCTGTATAATAATGTAAAGAATCTAAAGAATAAAGCCCTCCTTTCCGAAAACCAGTCAACAACACCTTCCCCTTATCGAGTTCTGAAGACTTAAATATAATGCGCGTGCCATTATTTAGCCAAAGAGACACAGCTCCTATCTCTGGTATATTTTCTTCTCTGACAATATGTCCCCCCGACGGTAATTGGCATAATTCATCCGGTACAGAAAAATATTTATTATACCGTTTCGAAGATTGTTTTCTGGCTTCTTTTATAATTGACATCAAAGTCGCATCTCCATTCACTTCCTTATTAGCTTTTTCATTTGCTCGCAATAGATAATGCATCTTTTGGGGTGAATATACTTTTGCCAAATTCCTAACCAAAGCAACAGAGTCTAGTTCTGGAAAATATCGTTGAACTAATCGATACTCTTCTTGTAATGAGGTAAATCTGTTTCCTACATAAAAATCGGCATAAATATCGTTCATTAATTCAACGGAAGCAGGATTTTGCTGATTTTGAAGTTTATTCTCCAAGTTATTATAAATAACCTTTTTGGCACGTTCTATTTCTGTCTCAGTAAACCCATAACGAAAGATTTGCTGTTGCTGTGCAATAAACTCCGAAATACCTTTTTCCATTTTCCCAGGTAGTAGTTCTACCGAACATAGCAATACTCCAGTTGCATTCAGAAAACTTGAGTACTGAATACTGGCTTTCCTATAAGAAGGATTTTCAAAAGCCCAAGCATTCATTCGCATCTTAAAAAGGCGATTCAATAATGTTCGGGTCAAATAAGCCTTATAATCCTTTGCTGTCTGAACCGGTTTTGAAAGTGGCAGCAACTGAATCATATCCAATTCTATTGTTTTCAGCGATTCATTGGTAAGTATCTTTACCGCTTCCTTTTTATAAACAGGAATGTGGCATTGCTTCCAAATAGGAGAGGCAAGAGACGATAGTTTCCCGAATTTCTCCTTTATAAGCGTCTCAACCTGTTCAGGATTTATATCACCTACAACGGCCACAGCCATTAGTGAAGGATGATACCATGTTTGATAATAATCCAGAATATCCTCTCGTTTACAGTTTCTAATGACAGCCGTATCACCAATAGTCATTCGTTCGGAATAGTGCGAACTATTCAGAAGCTCCAATAGAAAAGCTGTATCACTATCGCGTTTGGCATCTCTCTTCGACAACCATTCCGAAAGTATAACTCCACGTTCTTTTTCTACCTGCATTGAATCGATAGAAAGCCCGCCTGCCCAATCAGCTAAGATAGTTAATGTTGAATCTACCATTTGAGGATTGGATGAAGGCAACTGCAATTTATACACAGTCTCATTAAACGAGGTGTGCGCGTTTAAATCTTTCCCGAATTTGGCTCCTTTCGACTCTAAGAAACGAACCATACCATCAGAGGGGAAATGATAACTACCATTAAATGCCATGTGTTCTAGGAAATGAGCCAATCCTCGTTGATTCTCCTTCTCCATGACGGAACCAGCCTTCACAAACAAACGATAAACGGCTTCCCCTTTGGGATTCGTATTCGGGTAAATATAATAGGTTAATCCATTATCCAGTTTTCTTACAATCAGATTCTTATCATACTGTAAGAACTCCGATGATTGCCCGTATACAACAGGGCTTAGCAATAAGCCTATAAAAATCAGCCATAAAAACTTTTTCATTCTACTCCTTCATTAATTCTGTTTCTCTATCACCAGTTCGCGCTGTAAACCGTCGGGACCTGGAAGCCCCATAGTCAGTCCTTGATTATTGCCAGTCAAACGAATGGTTATTGTATTGTCTTTGTTCTCATCTAAATGATTTGGCATCCATCGGATGCGTATGGGCATATCATAAATACCCGGTAGAAAAGTTAATGTACTACCCTTTGTTACCAGTTCAAAATCAACACCGGATTTCAGACCATCTCCTACTATGACTTGATAGTTCACTTCCAGATTCTCAGTCAGAGGTTTCGAACTCAGATACACACTATAAGTATTAATGTTATTCACATCCGACTTGACAATAACTTTAGATACACCTTTATCTGTCATAATATGAATAAAAGGCGTATCATAAGGCTCTTTCTCATCAGTAGTACATGCCCAAAGGCAGCTTATTAGTAATATAAAGTATAGTGATCTCATAAATGATTTATTTTTAATTGTTTACTGTCGGATTGGGTTGCATATTTGTATTCGCATTCAATTCTACTTGCGGAATAGGCAATACAAAATAATCACTAGGATAAACGATCTTTTCCACTGAAGAATTCGTATTTTCCTCACGTTTAAGATCCTGCTTCCAGCGTATAATGTCAAAGAAGTTATGTCCCTCAAAACAGAGTTCCTTTACACGTTCCTTCTCTATCAGTTGTATCAGTTTTGCGTCTGAATATTGACTAAGTGTATTGACTGCATAGTCTGTATCTACAGCACGCTCCAAAATAGATTTAAGATATCCGGAAGCAGCTGTATAATCTTTCAGATGCCAAGCTGCTTCAGCAGCATTCATATACATTTCGGAAAGACGGAAAACAAATGGATCATCCCTATTCACTTGATTATCTGGCTGTTTTAGAGAATAATATTTGGAACAATAAGCTATTCCATCTTTATTTCTAAGTAAGCCAAGACGGATATCTCCTTCATCGAACAACGTAAATAATGTATCTGCAGGAACACAGGAAGCATCATAAAAAGCCTTTAATTTTCCTGATTGATCTATTCCATTCAATCGAAAGATAGCTTCTCCCGTAGTAGAAAGATCCTGGTACATATTTAAATAGGTATCTCCTTGAGACAGTTTCCCTGTCCCAATTGCCAGTTTTGCATACTTCAGGGCGTTATTCCAATCTTCCATATACAAATAGACTCTCGAATATAATGCGTTGACCGCTTGTAAAGAAGCATAATATATTCCACTTGATTCAATGCCCCTGAAACAATCGGCAGCTCGTTCCAAATCTGCTAAAATTTGTAAATATACTTTCTTAACACTCTCCCTGGAAACATTATCATCGGGACCTGGAGTTTTTAATAGAATAGGAACTCCTAAATGTGAAGCATCTGACGTGTAATTATAAGGTTGTGCATATACCCTACATAAATCGAAATGGCACAATGCCCTCAAGAATAAAGCTTCTCCGAGAATACGTTGACACATATCCTTTGCATTCGGATAAGCTGAAATCACCTGAGGCTGATATTGAATTACATTATTCACATTTGCCAAGGCTTCATATATTTTACGCCAAATATACCCTACAGCTCCTGTCTCTTGTAAAGCATCAGAAGTAAAATTATACTGATCAAGCATATCTGCTCCTGCAGAGACATACTTCATTGACAACATATTTCCGGCAACATCCGGATATTTTGTAAACTCATTGTCATAATAAGCATACATCTTATTATATGCGCCAACCAGCCCTGCATTAAGTCCGTCAGGATCTGAAAGGAATGAAGGGATTGTTGTTTTTCCTTTTTCTTCAACTTCTAAAAAATTGGTACAACTGCTAACCAATTGCATAATGATGCATAAAGCACCGACTAGTAGATATATTCTTTTTTTCATGTTATCTTAAACCTATTTAATTATAATCCTACATTTAGTGCTATCGAGAAATATCTTTCCATCGGATAACCACTCATACATGTTTTATAAGAATTATGATCCTTTCCCGAATAAGGGGTCCAGACCCATAAATTATCTCCAATTAAAGAAATAGAACAATCTTTTAAGCCAGTCGAATGTAGAATTGTCCGGGGAATTCGATAGGAAAATACTAGATTCTGCAAACGAACCTGAGTTTTGTTATACAAATAACGGGTAGAGTTCATCACCGACTGAGTAGAGACACCCCATATTGGTTTAGGGTTCAGCACTAAATCGCCGGATTTTTGCCAACGATTCAACTGGTCAATAGACTGATTTTCCGTCATTATATTCAACCCATCCGAATTACTTGCCCTACCGAAAGATGTAAATCCGTAGCCTCCTATTGAATAATTGAACATAAAGCGCAAACTAAAATCTTTGTACGTTAAAGTATTTGTCAAGCCACCAGCTAGGACAGGAGTTGAACTCTTATACGGGACACGGTTATCCGTACTGTAAATCCGTGTTATATTCCCTTTTGCATCATACCACAAAGGTGCTCCGTCACGAGGATCAACTCCAGCCCAGCGCACTAAGTTATATGTATGTATGTCATATCCTTCCCTCCAAACCATCTCACCCATATTTTTCTGAATGCCATTATATAGCTCTAAGAGTTTATTACTATTATGTGCTAGATTCAGATCAGTTAACCAACTGAAATCACCATCTTTCTTCGGCCGGAAATTGTGACTAGTTATAGTCACTTCAATCCCTTTATTTAATATTGTTCCTACATTTCTATACACACGAGTATCACCTGTCGTTCGAGAAACATCTAAATTACTCAACAAATTAGTTGTCTTATTATGATACCCTTCAACTTCTATATCCAAACGATCGAACAAGCGTACACGAACACCTATATTTGTCATATAAGTAGTTTCCCAACTCAAACGGCTGTTTGGACAGCCCGACATAACACCACCTATTTCTCCTGCATAAGAATAACTTTCCCCATAAGAATATAAGCCAAGAGCTTCCTGAGAACCTAAGCGGGAATTTCCATTTGCCCCATAACTAGCTTTTATTTTCAAAATATTCATCCATGGAATATTGTAAAAACTCTCATTCTGAACATTCCAAGAAACTCCTATAGAACCAAAATTAGCCCAGCGTACATCTGACCCAAATTGTGAATTTCCGTCTCTACGTCCATTTAATGTCACATAATATCGATGATCGTAAGAATAACTAAGCTGCCCTAACATAGAAGCTTTGCGTTTCGTCTTACTAGTATTAGTCCCTTTACGCTCTTTTGCATAAGACACATCTTGAATATGATCATTAATGAAGCCTGACCCTGTAACTCCAAGTGTCACATAGTCCTGTGAACCAGCCTCAATCCCCAATAATCCACTTATATCATGTTTATCAAAAGACTGCTTATAATTAATGCGATGTACAGTAGTCCAGTTCATCATATTTAATGAGTTTCTAGTGGAATAACCTATCGGACCATCAGCGCTCGTCATTCCGGACCAATTAGTACGAGCATAATAAATTTCTTCCTTACCTGACTGATAATCAACACCAAATTGTCCTGTGTAAGATAACCCTGAAAGAATATCATATCTCAACATTAAATTGGCATTCGTATATAAAGTCTTTTGATTATAAATATTCTCTTCCCTTTCCGCTACACTGTTCAAGAAACGGTTCTCCGACCATTTAGGGCTTCCATCCGTTTCTTTTCCGGATATAACCTTATTGTAAAGACGAAAAGTTCCATCTTCATTATATGGTTCGAATATCGGTAAGTACTCATAATAATCCCTTCCTGGATTAAACAAATCATTCACATTATAAGAAGTAGCAAGATCAACCGAGACCTTAAACTTTCGAAGAAAAGTAAAATCCAAATTAGAACGAATAGAAAAACGCTGTTGTTTATTCCCTTTCACCGTTGCTGTATTCTCTAAATAAGAAGCTGATAAATAATACGCTGTATTCCGAGCCCCTCCCATTAAAGATAAATTTGTTTGAAAAGTATTAGCGGTATCATAAAACACATCTGTCCAATCTGTATTTGTAAGGCTGTATTTGTTCATTTCATTATCAGTATAGGGAAAGTATTTTAAATCGTTCCCTGCATTTTGATAAGCTTCCTTAGCTAACATTAGATATTGATTGGCATTCAGAACTTTCGGACTAGTACTCTTATCAATCTTTGCAACTCCATATTGAGCCGTTAAATGAATACGCAAGTCACCTTCTTTTCCTTTTTTAGTTGTTATCAATATGACTCCGTTTGCACCATTCGCTCCGTAAATGGAAGTTGCCGTAGCATCCTTCAATACTGTTATTGACTCAATATCATCAGGATTGATAAAAGATAACGGACTGATAGTCGTACTCATTCCAGGAATCAAATTAGTATGTTCACCTGTATAAATAGGAGTCCCATCCACAACCCACAATGGCTCGTTCGAAGCAGATAGAGAAGCATCTCCACGAACCCTTACATTGTAACGTGCACGTGTATTATCCGGTGAATCTGTATTCGGATCAATTTTCACTCCCGGAATCAAGCCATCCAACATTTTATCCACTCGTAAAGCTGGTAATGCTTTTAACTGGTCAGCATTCACTTGAAAAGCACTACCGACTTGGTCTAGCCTCTTTTGTGCTGTACCATACGCTCCTACAACCACGACATCATCAATAGAAATCGCATCCTGAACAAGTTTTACATTAAGTACTCTTCCCTTAACGGGTACTGTTTTCGTTTTCATCCCCACAAATGAAAAAGTTAAAAAAGCCTCTGCCTTACTAGACACTTGAATTGAATAGCGTCCATCCATATCCGTTATCGTAATATTACGAGTATCCTTTTGTTGTATAGTTACACCGACTAATGGTTCACCGGTATCATCCTTTACTTCTCCTGTTACTAAGAATTTATCATCCTGCTGTAGTTCTTCTTTTTTATTAACAGTGATAATATTGCCAGACTTTTTAAAAATAAAACCTGTTCCATTAAACAAACGATTCAAAACATCAAAAACTGATTCCTTTTCTGCCGTAACGGAAATCGGTGTTATAGTCTCCAATAATTCTGTATTATAAACAAAATCCAGTTTGGTCTGTTTTTGGATCTCATTAAACAATGTACTAACAGAAACACCACTCAAATGTAACGTTACCTTATAATTCTCTTGCATATAATCTTCACCAACGAACAAGAACGATTCCTCACTATAATTTTCATGAGAAATGGCATACAGGTAATTAGGGACTAATGTTGTACATAGCAACATTATAATAATTAGAATTCTCATAATCACTTATATATTATTATTTATTCTTCCGATCAATTTTAATACGAAGTCCGGAAATCTTAAAGTCAACATTTACTGTCTCTTCGATAGCATTCAAAATGACAGCTATATCGTCATATCGATATAAACTGCCTGTGAAATGAAGTTCTTTCAATGATTTATCTAAGAAATCAACATCTACATTATACCACAATGCAAGTTCTTCCATCAGACTTCCCAGACTCTCATCATAAAAAATAAAACGATTAGAATGCCAAGCGGTATTTAATAACAAATCTTTATTTTCAACTGATAAAAGATCCGTAGAAGCATCCCATATGGCTAGCTGTCCTGGTGATAGTTTATGCAACTTTTGAGATTGAGTATAAATTCCAATGCTACCCTGCACTAAAGCAACTTCAACTTTTCCTTTCACACGAGACTTCACATTAAACGCCGTCCCAAACTGCTGTATCAAAATTCCTTGAGTTTCTACTTTAAATGGATGTAATGAATCTTTCGCTATTTCAAAAAAGGCCTCCCCTTTCAATTCTACAGTTCGTTCATTCATACCTTTAAAACTAACCGGATATTTCAACTCTGATAAAGAATTCAAATGTACCCTTGTTCCATCTGATAAAGTTAATCGAAATTCTCCTCCACGAGGAACAGACAAAGTATTCTGTTGACTTATTTCCACTTTTGATGTTTCTGGGATATGATAAACAATCATCCCATCATACTCTCTTGCAATAGGTGTATCACCTATATAAATCCAATGTTCTTGCCCTGATTTTTTCAATTGTTTAGCACTACCATCTTCTAAAGTCAATATTGCTTTTGACTCTCCAGGAGTTATTCGTGATGCCTCATAGTAAAAATAGAGTCCTCCCCCTACAGAAAATAGCAATATCAGTAGAGCACAAGCAATCTTCAACCAACGACGAGAAAAAAAGCCTATTTTTCTTTGCGTTGATATCCTTCTAGTTCCCTTATGTAAAGAGGTCCATACTTTACGGAAAGCCTCATCCGATTTAGCATCAAAACGATGATATTGACGATAATCCTCAACAGCAGTCTTATCCAAGTTGATTTTCTGAAAAAAACGCAGATGAGATTCATCCTCTTGCAACCATTTTTTTAGAATTTGGTCTTCTTCTTTAGATAAACACCCGACCAAGTATTTAACAATTAGTTTTTCAATCTCCATACTATCTAATTATCATTTGTATTACACAAACGATTATAGATATAAATCGAGGTACAAGAAAAGAATAAAAAATGAGGTATCTGGATATTTTTTTTGCAATTTCTCTTTCAGATTGTTCCGAAGAGTTTTCATTGCACGTTTCTTTTGAGTTTTAACAGTTTCTATTGACAACGATAATTTTTTAGCAATAGCATCATTATCATAACCTTCCAGATGTAACAAGAATATTTCCCGACAACGTTCCGGAAGTAAATCAATCTGTTTAAATAGTAAGCGAAAAACTTCTTCTTTCTGAAAAGAATCATCCGACAAGAAACGATTTGCAGTCAAAGCTTCTTCAATATAACGACTTTCTACATTTTGATGTCGCAAATAATCAAAAGCCGCATTTCTTATCGAAATATAAAGAAATGAACGAAAATTCGCTTGCGAAGGAAATATACGATTTTCTTCCCACAAAGATGCAAATACATCTTGTACGATATCTTCAGCTATATCTTCACGTTTCGTATATTTTTGAGCATAACATACTAATATCCCGTAATAATCACTGAACAATCTTTCAAATATATCTTTCCGATTAATAGAAAAACCAGGCTCACGTATCATTTAGCAAGTTTTAGACAGCAAATATAGAAATAAACGATAGAAAAAAACAATAAATAAACATTAAATCATATTTCAGAATTAAGAATATTCGAACACTCTACACCGTTTACCTCTTTCAGGATTTTCTGAATTTCTTGAAGAATGCTCTCAACCTTTTCATTTATTTCCGTAGAAAAGTCCTCCCCACGCCTTGCCTCCAACCAACTCAGTAGAATTACAGCATTCCCAGCTCCAATCAATGTAAAAAGAGGAAGAAGTTTGTGAGCTATTGCAGCTATTTCATCCACCTCCTTAGCATTTAATGCCTGCACCATCCGGTCAGCACTCTTTTGTGTTTCCTCTATAAATGTTTGGATAATGGAATGTGTAGCTTCAGGATCATCCTCCGAAAAAGAAGTGAGGGCATTTACATTTAGTTGCATATCTTCTGTTATATGCGCTTCATCGGCCGAAAGTTGACCTTCATTTACTGTTAGCAACAATTCCTTTACTGTAAACGGTTTATGCAAACAACCGGCAAAACCATGTTCATGTAAAGCGGCTTTATCCATTTCACTACGGGCAGTCACAGCAATAACAGGGATTGTTTTTGCTTGTGGTATATTAGAAGCCCGTAATAGTTTTACCAGATCAAACCCGTTAATGGCAGGCATTTGTATATCTGTCAGCAATACATCGAAGACGGAAGAGCGAAGTTGTTCAATCAGCTGTTCCAGCTGTTCACAGCACACTGCATCAATACCATGCTGTTTCAACATGGCGGCAGTCAGATTCAGCTGAATCTTATCGTCATCAATCAAAAGCACACGAATGACTTTCATGGGAGGAATGGCAGCCGACTGTTTGAGAGCGTATGGACTTTCATTCTCCGAAGATTCACTTTCCGGAGATTCGCTCTCTGCAAGGAATTTACCTACCGGATAAAGAGGTAAAGTTACAGTAAAACAGCTCCCTTTTCCTAATGTGCTTTGCACGTCAATGGTTCCTTCAAGCAAAGTTACCAATTTCTTCACAATAGAGAGTCCGAGTCCGAAACCTTCTTCCCCCTGCGCACCGGAAAGACGTGTAAATTCTTGGAAGATACGTTCACGATCTTCTGATGCCATTCCTTTTCCTGTATCGGCAATGGCGATGGTTAACTTAGAAGAATCATAACTGGCTGTCAGGCTAATTTCTCCTTTTTGAGTAAACTTTACGGCATTGGACAAAAGGTTGTTCACAATTTGCCGGAGTCGCAAAGGATCACTGATATATCTTCCATTCAGTTCCGGGACGACGTGACATTGCAAGGCTAAACCTTTGGCAGCGGTCAAAGGTTCGAAACTGACATAAATTTCGTCGAATAGCTGGGAAGGGTTAAAGGTTACGCGATTCACTTCCGCTTTATTGAGATCAAGCCGGTGGAAATCAAGCAAGTCACTGACTAACTTCAATAAATGTTCTGAAGAACTTTTCATATTGTCGAGGTAGAATCGTTGCCGTTCATCTTCTGTCAATCGGGACAGGAGTTCGGTATATCCCATAATTGAGCCTAACGGAGCTTTAAAATCATGGGTAATGGCAAGCATTAATTTTTCACGGGCGATCAGCAAATCTTCCGCCCGTTTATTCGCCACCTCCAATTGCTGGCGGTAACGGTTGCTACGGGAAATATCCCGCATAATCAATATCAGGAAAAAAGCCGATAATAGTACGGCACCAACCGCGATACCGCCGATGATACGTGCCGACCGCATCCTCACTTCCTGCTGAAGTTCGGCATCCTGACGGGCACGCAAGGTCATTTCTTCCTCATACTGTTTAATCAAGCTATCCATCCGTGCCGTCAACTGCGTATTCATCCGCTGGTACTTTGTACTGGTACGCCGGATTGTTTTCCTCCGTTGCAACCGTTTTTCTTCGGTAGCCATGCGGATTTTCTGCTGAAGAGAATCTTTAGAAGTGGTCGGTTGGAGAATGGTATCAGTGGCTACTTCCAACGATGTATTTACTAATACGGCACTGTCTTGTTTAGAAGGGGAAAACACTTCGGCGAGTCGTTTGAAGAATCCCTTCTTTTTAGGAGTAGTGATTAACGAGTCACGTTTGGTGATGACCCGATGTTGTACCCGTTGCTGGGTAATCACAGAATCCTGTTCGGATATGATTTCTTCGATTTCCGAAGCAGAGAGAAGGCTGTCGTTTGCCTCACTTAGCACCCGCAACATCTGAATCGTGTTTTGATCTTTCTCATGGAGAAGGGTCAATAAACTGTCTGTTCTTAAATTCTGTTGATCGTCGGCGGCCGACAATGCTTCCATCTCACGATGTACAAACACCAGCGAGAAAAGGAGGATCGCCAGCAACAAAGTGTAACCGGCGGTTATTTTCAACTTTGTAAAACGGAAGGAAGCCATTGGGGTTAAGTATTAAGTTTTAATTATCAAGTATTTAGCATCAGGTTTTGGGGTGAGGTTCGGGGAGTTTCGTCATGTGATGAAAACGCCACCAAAGCATCAATCCTGCGCTCGTCAAACCAAAAGGAAATGCCATCCAGACACCTACTACTCCCCATCCCATGACAAAGCCGCAGAAATAACCTACAGGAAGAGAAATAATGAAATAGGCGACAAAGGCGATAATCATCATTAGTTTTACATCTGAAATTCCACGCAAAGCATTGGCGAAAGTAATCTGCAGTCCGTCGCCAAACTGGTAAACGAGGAAAGGGAAGATTAGAGAGGTCACCATAGCAGCCACTTCCTGACTGTCGGTAAACCAGCCTCCCAAGTAATTCCGGCAAAGGAAGACAATCAAAGAAAGCACAACGCCCAATGTCATCATCAGATGAAAACCTGCATAGGCAGAACGACGTACATTAATGATATCATTCTGACCTTTGAAGTTACTGACACGAACAGCCACAGCAGCACCCATACCGTAATACATCATAAATGTAAACTGCGAAATAGCCAGCATAACCTGATGAGAAGCCAGAGCGATAGTACCCAGCCAACCGATCATGATCGCACTTAGACTAAAGGAGGCTGTCTCCATTCCCATTTGAAAAGCAACCGGCCATCCGAGACCATTCAAATGCCCAAATACAGCTCGTGACCATCCCAAACGGAAAAAGCCAATCTTATAGCGGACAAAACGCGGACTACGCATAAAGATGATGATAAATATAATCACCATCACGATACGCGAGAACAGCGTGCTGACACCTGCTCCCAACAGACCTAACTCGGGCAATCCGAGCTTTCCATAAATCAGGATATAGTTTCCTATGATATTCAAGACATTTCCACCAAGCAATATCCACATAGCGGTTTTTGTATCCGTAATTCCGTCTGTAAACTGCTTGAATCCATTGAAAAGCATGACAAACACTAGTGAAGCGAGCAAAACAAGGTAATACGGTTTAATCAGGGGAATCAATTCTTCCGGCTGTCCGAGACGTTCTATATTTAGATAAAGAACAGTCATACAGACAGTCAGCAGCAATGCAACCATCAGGTTTGCCAGCAAACTGTTGCGTAAAGCCTGTCCCGCAGGGGCATACTGGCGGGTTCCATACAAACCTCCCACAATGGGAGTCAGCCCATACGAAAAACCCGTACTGAAAATAATCGCCAGATTGAACACATTATTGACGAAGGAAGCTGCTCCCAGCTCAATCGTACTATGATGCCCGATCATTAACGTATCCGCAAATCCAAGAACGATTACTCCTATTTGACCGATCACAATCGGCAGTCCGAGAAAAATTAGTGCTTTATAATGCTCTTTATATGTACTATAAATATGTCTCATTTACTTTTCCGTTACCTAAACGTATCTCCATTTTCAGGCAAAGGGACTTTCCCCTTTCACTGATAGATTATAAAAAGGGAGAATTTAATTTTGTTGTTTCTTATAATATAGTATTACTCCGTTCTCCTTACGGAAAGCAGATTGAGCTACCGCCCGCAATTGTTCAGCCGTGACAGACCGATAACGATCGACCTCTTTTTCCATGTCCTCCGCCCGGCCAAGCAATTCGTACCAAGCCAGGTTGGTTGCCACATTCAAATAATTGATGTTGCCGAATATCTGGGTGGACTCAAATTTGTTCTTCACTTTTTCCAGTTCCTGTTCGTCAACCAATTCTTGCTGCAACAGTTCCAGTTCTTCCCGCACTGCCGCTTCCGCCTGTTCCAGGGTGACACCTGCCGAAGGTTTACCACTAATATGGAATAACCCCGCATCTACACTGCCGGAAATATAAGCATCTATACTCGAAAATAATTGTTTCTGTTGTACCAAACGCTGGTTCAACCGGCTGGAACGTCCGTTGCTCAACACATCCGACAAAATATCAAATGCATAATAATCCGGATGGCAATGGGCAGGCATGTGGTATGCCATAAATAAAGAATCGAGAGGAACATTTCTCTCTACCGTCAGCCGCCGTTCTTCCGTCTGTTCCTGTTCTTGTGGCAGGTTCCGTTGAGGAACTTCCCGACGAGGAATAGAGCCGAACCATTTTTCTGTCAAAGCAACCGCCTCTTCGAAAGAGATATTACCGGTCACAGCTAATATGGCATTATTAGGAGCATAAAAACGGAAAAAGAATGCCTTCACTTCTTCCAGCGTAGCATTGGCAATATGCGACAACTCTTTTCCGATAGTAGGCCATTGATAAGGATGCGTCTGATAAGCCAGAGGACGCAAAAGATGTCCGATATCCCCATAAGGCTGATTCAAACAACGCTGTTTGAATTCTTCTATTACTACTCCCCGCTGTACCTCCAGACTCCGTTCGCTAAAATCAAGACTCAACATCCGGTCGGATTCCAACCAAAAGCCGGTTTCTACGTTCTGACGAGGTACAGTGAGGTAGTAATTGGTTATATCATTATTCGTCCAGGCATTATTCTCTCCACCCGCCAATTGAAGCGGCATATCATAATCGGGAATATTCACCGACCCTCCGAACATCAGGTGTTCGAACAAATGGGCAAAACCAGTATGCTCGGGATCTTCGTCGCGAGCTCCCACATTATATAATATATTAAGGGCAACCATCTGCGTACTTTCGTCCTGCGAATGTACCAGACGTAACCCATTATCAAGAATATGCCTGTTGATTTTCATATATTTCAGTCAAGTATTGTCACCTTTGTTATTTTTACATCTTCTTCGGGACGATCGCTACGGTCGGTTTTCACCTGCTGGATTTTATCCACAATATCCAGACCTTTCACTACTTCGCCGAACACAGTATATTCGCCATCCAGATGCGGAGTTCCTCCCACCGTTGTATAGGCTTCAATCTGTTCCGGAGTGAAATGAAATTCCGGTTGTTTAGCTGCCATTTCCTGTGCCTCTGCAAACAACTTTTCCTGCAAATCATAAAGACCGTTTTCGTCATTTGCTTTTCGCATCTTATAAATTTCCTTCATGTGTTTCTGTGCCAGCGTATTGAAAATAACATTAATCTTATTCTCATTCATCTGGCTTTCCATACCCAGCAAGGTAGAGTCATTGAACACCTTACCTGTCACGATATAGAACTGACAACCGGAAGATTCTTTCTTCGGGTTCACATTATCTCCCTGACGGGCAGCGGACAGGGCACCTTTCTTATGGAAATATTTAGGATATACAAATTCAGCGGGAACAGTATAACCTACATCTCCCGTACCCAGCATTTTTCCTTTCGGTGCATTCTTTGAGTCCGGGTCACCAGCCTGAATCATAAAATCTTTGATAACACGATGAAACAGTGTGCCTTCATAAACACCGTCCTTCACCAGTTTGATAAAATTATCACGATGTTTCGGTGTCTCATTATATAGTTTCACCTCGATATCTCCTACAGTTGTCTCAATCTTTACCAACATTTCTTTATCCATGTCTCCTCCTTTTTTTGTTCCGGTTTTGCAGGCAGTAAGTCCGCAAAACGATATGGTTAATATTATCAATAGAATCTTTTTCATAACACTTTTATTTAATTTAAGTTTGCAAATATACCACTTTCGCCTAAATCCTCTTACCTTTGTGACTTAAAAGAATCAAAACCTGACATGATGAGCTCCATATTGATCGTTGAAGATGATATCACTTTTGGAATGATGCTAAAAACCTGGCTAGGCAAAAAGGGCTTTGAAGTATCATCAGTGAGTAATATTGCCCGCGCCCGAAAACATATCGAAAGCCAAAACGTCGATCTGATTTTATCAGACCTGCGACTACCCGACCACGAAGGTATCGATCTGCTGAAATGGATGAATGAACAAGGCATGGACATTCCTTTAATCATCATGACTGGCTATGCGGATATACAATCCGCCGTACAGGCAATGAAACTGGGAGCACGTGATTATATAGCCAAACCGGTAAATCCGGAAGAATTACTGAAGAAAATTTCTGAATGTCTGCAGTCTGAAAAGAGTCCTGCTACTCATAACGTTGCTAAATCTTCTTCTAAAAAAGGTGCTTCTACTTCATCTAAAGATTCAACAGAAAATCATCGTGCTTATCTGGAAGGAGAAAGTGATGCAGCCAAACAACTCTACAATTATGTAGGTCTGGTAGCTCCGACCAATATGTCCGTACTTATCAACGGTTCCAGCGGAACAGGAAAAGAGTATGTGGCGCACCGTATTCATCAACTTAGCAAACGAAACGATAAACCGTTTATTGCCGTAGATTGTGGTTCTATCCCCAAAGAACTGGCTGCTTCCGAATTTTTCGGTCATGTGAAAGGTTCGTTTACAGGTGCTCTGACAGATAAAACGGGGGCTTTCGTTGCAGCCAACGGTGGTACTATCTTTCTGGATGAGATCGGAAACCTTAGTTATGAAGTGCAGATACAACTGCTTCGTGCCTTGCAAGAGAGAAAAATACGTCCGGTAGGTTCTACACAGGAGATATCGGTAGATATTCGTCTGGTATCTGCCACCAATGAGAATCTGGAACAAGCCATTGAAAAAGGTACTTTCCGTGAAGACCTTTATCATCGTATCAATGAATTTACCCTCCGTATGCCCGATCTGAAAGAACGGAAAGAAGATATTCTGCTCTTTGCCAATTTCTTCCTCGATCAGGCAAACAAGGAACTGGATAAACACCTGATTGGTTTCGATGCAAAAGCATCGCAAGCTTTAATGAATTATCATTGGCCGGGAAATTTGCGCCAAATGAAGAACATCGTCAAAAGAGCAACTTTATTGGCACAAAGCAGTTTCATTACTTTATTGGAATTGGGGACCGAGCTTTTAGAAACTCCTGCATCCAGCAATACGAGCATTGCATTACGCAATGAAGAGACTGAAAAAGAGCATATTTTGGAGGCGCTACGCCAAACAGGAAACAATAAGAGTAAAGCAGCACAATTACTGAATATTGATCGAAAGACTTTATATAATAAATTGAAATTATACAATATTGATTTGTAACAAGTTACATTCTTGCATTTTCTCAAGTGTTCTCATGCCTATGAGTATTTATTCTCATCACGGTGAGAAATGATTCCTTTTTGTAGTGCTCGAACTTATCTTTAACCGAATCTATCGCATTACCAGATATTATTAATTTTAATGCATATTCCATAGAATAAAATGACCCCCATGAATAAAAAAACATTATTACCCCTTGCATTTGTGCCACTCGCTGCAACCAATCTGCAAGCACAAAGCAATATGCAAATAGAACACGCGGACAAACGTCCGAATATCATTCTCTTTATGGTAGACGATATGGGATGGCAGGATACTTCACTCCCATTCTGGACACAGAAAACACACTATAACGAATTGTACGAGACTCCCAATATGGAGCGGTTAGCCAAACAGGGAATGATGTTTACTCAAGCGTATGCCAACAGTATCAGTTCTCCTACCCGGTGCAGCCTCATCACCGGAACAAACGCCGCACGTCACCGAGTAACTAACTGGACGCTGCAAAAGAATACAATGACAGACCGTAAAGATAGCATTCTGGCAGTCCCTGACTGGAATTACAATGGAGTAAGTCAAGTGTCCGGCACTAATCATACTTTCGTAGGAACCTCCTTCGTGCAACTGCTAAAGAACAGCGGTTATCATACTATACATTGTGGAAAAGCCCATTTCGGAGCGATAGATACTCCAGGGGAAGATCCGCATCATTGGGGATTCGAGGTAAATATTGCCGGACATGCGGCCGGTGGACTTGCCAGTTACCTGGGAGAAGAGAACTACGGACATACCAAAGATGGGAAAGCGGTATCACTGATGTCTGTTCCCGGATTAGAGAAATATTGGGGAACGGAAACCTTTGTAACTGAAGCATTGACGTTGGAAGCCATTAAAGCACTGGATAAAGCGAAAAAGTATAATCAGCCTTTCTATTTGTATATGTCGCAATATGCCATCCACATTCCTTTGAACAAAGATATGCGCTTCTATGAGAAGTACAAGAAAAAAGGAATGACAGACCATGAAGCTGCTTATGCCACACTGATTGAAGGAATGGATAAAAGTTTAGGTGATTTAATGAACTGGCTGGAAAAGAATGGAGAAGCCAACAACACTATTATCATTTTTATGAGTGATAACGGAGGACTTGCATCCGAATCCGGATGGCGTGACGGCAAGCTGCATACACAGAATTATCCATTGAACAGTGGTAAAGGTTCTACTTATGAAGGCGGTATCCGCGAATCGATGATTGTCAGTTGGCCGGGAGTAGTAGCTCCGGGAAGCAAATGCAACAACTACTTGTTGATAGAAGACTTCTACCCTACTATTCTTGAAATAGCAGGTGTCAAGAACTACCAGACAGTTCAACCGATAGACGGTATCAGTTTCATCCCTCTGCTGAAACAGACAGGCAACCTAGCTAAGGGTCGGAGTCTTTTCTGGAATATGCCTAACAACTGGGGAAATGACGGTCCCGGAATCAACTTTAATTGTGCCGTTCGAAACGGTGACTGGAAATTGATTTATTACTATGGAACAGGAAAGAAAGAGTTATTCAACATACCTGATGATATAGGAGAAAGCAACGACCTTAGTGCACAGCATCCGGACATCGTGAAGAAACTTTCTAAAGAGCTGGGCAACTTTCTAAGAAAAGTAGATGCACAACGACCGACTTTCAAAGCGACAGGTAAACCTTGTCCCTGGCCGGATGAAATTAAGTAAATAGATTACCTAAATAAAAGAACTGTGGCGGGGAGTGTGGAATTATTCCACACTCCCCGCCACAGTTTCCACACACTCCACACATACTTCCCCACTATCCTAATTGGCATCATCTTCCTCATTCCCTTATTTATCAATCACTTATCATACATTATCTAATTTTGGCACGCGCTTTGATCTTTAATTAGGCGTTAGCGAAAAGCAATAACCGATTCCTTAACACAAAGGTAGAGAATTGAAAACATATGTCTAATAATCATTAAAGCAAACGATTATGAAAAAATTAGTATTAGTAGTAGCAATGTTTATGTTTGTTTGTGGTGGTTCATTCCTTGTAAAGGCTCAGAGTTCTGCAGAAGCTGTGACAGCCCCGACAGAAATCAATGCAACAGTTGTCAATGATACAGTAGTAAAAGATACTGTAACTAAAGAAGACGCGCCTGCAAAGGCATCACTGGTTGCACTCGCCGCCAATGTCAATGATACAGTTGTCACAGACACTACATCAAAAGACAAACCGGCTGAGCCTGTCAAGGAATAACCTTGCCAACAACATGCAGGACATAGTCTGCCGAAGAATAGTAAGCACACTACAAAAAAAGCCATCCCTACTTTCGTCTATTCCGGGGATGGCTTTTTTATTATCCTATCTTCTTACAATTATTCTGTAGGAGTACTTGTTTCCAATATCGGATCTGTTTTCCAACTTGAAACAATATTTGCCGCCTCTGCTTCGAAGCTCTTTCCTGCCAAGGACACAAATGTCTTGGTATTACCATTTCCATTATTGAATAACCAATTAGCTACCATTCCATCCTTATCCTCACTCAACAACTTGCCGCTCTGCTCGGAGATCTGTTGATCCGACAAGGCTTTTGTCCAAATACGGGCATAACTGATAGCTCCGTTCAACCGGCGTTTACCATCAGACTGGCCGATGTAGAAATCAGAAGTAAGATTGATCTCTTTCAAATCATCCGGCGTACCGTTTGATAATTGAAGCGTTTCTCTGACACCATTTACATACAATGCAATCCGTTCGCTTCCGCTCTTACTATTATCCAATACCACAGCCACATCATACCACTTATTGGTTTCTATCTTAGTAGAGCCCTCATAGCGAATACTACCTTTATCATCTGCAGCAAGCTGAAGGAAACGTTCTTCATCATTGCTTCCTCCCTTATGCACGTCGACACGCAGCAGGAATTTCTTCTCTATACCCATCACCGTATTAATCCGGGCATTTCCATTGTCATTGCCATTCAACGACTCAATATTGAAACGAGCCTCAAATGTGATCGTACTCAAATTCTTTAGCGATTCATCTGCCGTACCATTATATTCAAACGGTACTTTAAAGTAATTACCGCTACCTAGGTTCGCTACTTTATCTGCCTGTACCACCGTAACGGTCAGACTTAATTCCTGTTCCGCTTCGTCTCTGACAAACACGGTAGTGATACCCGCTTTTTTACCTATTAAATTGAAACGAGTGTCATCCACCTGCTGAATAGCTACAATCTCTTCATCCTCTGCTGTCAGACTATAACCTCCGTTCCCTTTTTCTACCGTAATCATGATCTTATTGTTGACTCCCACTCTCGGTGTCAGGTTGGAGACATCGATAGAAATCGGATTTACCGTCACCTGAACCACTGCCTGTTTTCCTTTATGGTCTGTAAAAGTCACTGTTGTATGTCCGTTCTTCAAACCTGTCAAAGTATAGAAAGGACGGAACTGATCTGTATTAACCATGCTGACAACCGTTTCATCCTCCACCTCATAAGACAATTCATCATTGCTGGAAAAGTTTCCCATGCTAACAATCAGTTGCTTTTCACCGGCAACTTCCAAGATCACCTCCGGTTCATTCACTTCCAATTCAAATACACCTACATTCACAGAAATATTGGCAACTACTCCTTCTCCATCCATTACTTCGACGGTAGTGGCCCCATTCTGTGAGCCACTTTTTACAGTTATCAATTCGCCGGAAACGGTAGCCGTTGCAATGGCAGTGTTGAAACTTCTCACGGTATAGTTTCCGTTTCCAACCACTACATTCACTTTGGCTTCCTCATTCTGCCCGATACGTATTACCGGTTTGTTCACAATCAACTCTATCAAGTCTTTAGCCACATCGTCGTCATCATCGTCATCACAACCTGTAACGGCAAACGATAATACCGACAAAAGCAACAGACACATATATGTATAGATTCGTTTCATCTGATTTTCTTTTTAAAGTTATACATTCCTACCGGTTTACCATCCGGGATTTTGTTCAATGGTCGGTGTCTTCTGCAACTCACTCTGGCGAATCGGGAACAGATAATGCTGAATAGAGAACGTACGTTCTTCCACGCAGAAACGCTCCATTCTATATTTCACACCGTCAACCGTAATGGCCCCATTCTCATCCTGCACCGGACGCATTCCGTTAATCATTCGCTGGCAACGGGGCAATGCACCGTTATTGGCAGCCCAGTATTTCTGTGTACGTTTTGAATTGTCACTCCCGCTCGATTTCCAAAGGCTTTCCTTTGCTAGCTCTTCCTTACTGGTGGGTTCCAGATACAAGCGGCAAGTCCACGGACGTTTTCCTTCATAAAAAAGTTCCACGCGACGTTCGCGCTGAATGTATTCACGCATCAACTGTTGATTAGTCTTTACTTCCGGCGGCATCGGTTTCATAAAAGAACGTTCACGAACCGTATTCACCAATTTATAAGCTTCATCGATATCCTCGCCCAATTCATTACAAGCCTCTGCATAAATATAAATAAACTCCGGAAGACGCCAGATGGCGGGCGCATTGATACTGAAGTTACCGGATTTGTTCCATGACTCCTGTTGGAATTTACGTAAATAATAACCGGTAGTAGTTGCATTGGTAGCACCAATCTTATCGGAACCACTCGCCGTATTGATCGTTTTCGACTCGTTCTTATTATTACGGTAAGGAGCTCCGTGATAAATTACATCACGATAGAAACGCGGGTCACGAGTACCTTTCACATACGGATTAGTATCATCATAGCCACCTTTGCGGGCTTCTGCCGAATATACCGGATAGCCATAATCACCTACGATATATTCGTATTCATCCACTTGTTCCTGCACCGGTTGCTGGCGCGAACTTCCCTCACGGCTGGGCGGATAAATATCACCCTGCCATGCCTGATCCTTGCTCTTCGTCATAAAGAACACATACTCATTGGCAAAGGCATCCATATCATAAAACATATCCCACAAACGAGCATATACACGGCTGTCATTCAGATTACCGTCAGCCGGATCCTTGAAATCATTTGCATCATGTTTCGTATAGAGAGAATAACGCTTGGTTCCGCCGACTTCGAAATCCAAAACGGCTTTAGCCGCTTCTTTGGCTTTTCTCCAACGAGTAGCATCATAAGCATACTCATTTTCAAACACACGACGCAAGTTGTATCCATATTGAGAAGCACCGTTCCACAACGGAGTAGCCGCTACCCAGCGAACAAAAGAAATCAATCCCAGACAGGCTCCCTTATCCACACGGCCAAAATTCTCGGAAGTTTTCACATATTTATTAGGAACCATGCCATAAGCAGTTTGCGCATCCGTCACAATCTTTTCAACCATCGAATGAACAGATTCTTTCTTGAAGTCCATATTATCTCCGGCATTAATCACACGGTCAATATAAGGAGCTTCGCCATACATACGCAATAACAGCATGTGGAAATAACCACGCATGAAATACATCTCACCGATACGGTTGCGAAGATCACCATCCTGCTGTGGGTTGTCGGGCGTGTTATACTTCTGTACATTTTCTATAATCAGGTTCGCTTTACGGATTCCTTCATAAAGAGCTTCCCAATATTGCCCTACACTACCGGGCAAAGAATTTGGGTTCCAGGCACCGTTATTGAAGTTATTCGTAATGTTTCCCTCTACGTTGGTTCCTTCACATTCGTCCGTAATGGCACTGTTGCTGAAGTGCTCGAAGAACACCAGCGGACGGTCTGCTTTCTTTGCAGCCGCGTATACGTCGGAAACCAGTCCGTTCACTTTTTCGTAACGGGCAAAAACGTCCGCTTCCGTAATATTATCATCATCGTCCCGATCCAGGTAATCGCTACATGAAGTAAAGACCAACGGCAGGACCAATAAAGCAATTGCTGAAAATCTATATAACTTTTTCATATTTCTATCTTATTTAGAATGTTATATCAATACCAAAATTGAATACCTTTTGAATAGGATACCAGGAAGCTCCGTCTCCGGATTTCGTTTCCGGATCTATATCCACATCACCCAGTTTATCAAAAGTCAACAGATTCAGACCTTGCACATAGATACGTGCCTGTTGCACATGGAATTTACGTAATAATTTGGGTGATACATTGTAACCAATTTCCACATTCTTAAGACGCAGGTAGGAAGCATCATACAAAAACAAACTACTGTTTCCATTCTTGTTGTTATCATGTGTTCCATAATGCAATGCCGGATATTTGGCAGTAGCAGCCGTTTCCGGTGTCCAACGGTCCAGATGCATTTTCTTCACACGTCCGATCTTATCTTGTTCAAATTGCGGGAAGTCAAATACAGCAGCCCCATTCAACAGAATAGATGATTTTGTCGCACCTTGCAATAATACACTAAAATCAAAGTTCTTATACTGGAAACCGAAAGGAATACCGAACATCAGTTCCGGACTACGCGGATTTCCCATTGCTGTACGGTCTTCATCATCAATCACTCCGTTACGATCCAAATCCTTATAAACAACATCTCCCGGAATTAATTGTCCCCACGGCTGATAACCGATCTTGTTCAAGCGGTCAGCCTCTTCCTGATCGGCTACAAAATGATCGAACACATAGACGAAGTTTTCGTATAAACGTTTACCGGTTTCTTTACGCCAGGAGTTCTTGCGGGCAACTTCCGCTTTATATTCCAAACGGTTGCGGGAGAAAGTCAGGTTCGGACGAATATAGTAACGGAAATCCTTTCCAATCTTATCATTCCAGCTCAATTCGATATCCACACCGCGGTTGCTTACTTCACCCAGATTCTGTAAAGCTGCATCTTTACCTACAATATCCGGATATCCCATGATACCGTCACTATTCATATCTGTAATAATGTCAAAACGATATTCATAAAATGCATCTATCGTCAATGCCAAACGTTGGTTCAGGGTAGTAAAGTCGATACCGACATTCAGTTTACGGGCTTTCTCCCAAGTCAGATTCGCATTAGCCAGATTACCTTCGGAAGTACCGCCTACATTCGTACCAAAGTTATTACCGAAATCATAACCACTGCCACTACCGTAGAAAGCCAGATATGGGAAACGGCTGCTGACATTGTCACTACCTACCAAACCATAGGAGGCTCTTACTTTCAGGAAGTCAATCCAGGAAGCCTTTTTCATAAATTCCTCTTCAGAGACTACCCAACCGATTGAACCAGCTGGGAAGAACCCGTAACGTTTGCCCGGAGTGAAGTTTTCGGAACCATTGTAACCGAAGTTAAATTCCATCAGATACTTCTGATTATAATAATAAGCAAAGCGTCCGGTGATACCCTGGCTATGATAAGCCAGTTCATTGTTAACAGTACGGTTACCACGGTTTGCCAATAACATGGCGGTCACTTCGTGGCGGTTGCTAAACAAACGGTTGTAATCCAAACGTGCCTGTATATAAGTACGTCCGTCAGAAGCGTTATGACTGAATCCGTTGCCAATAGTCTGGTCAATATCATATTTGTTACCCGTTTTATAAGCACCCGTATAGTGTCCGCCTGCCATATAAGCATCCGAACCTTCGATTGGCATAAACGTCGCATATTTCGGATATTCACGATAACCGTCTTTGTAAGTATCCAGTTTGCGATTAATCCAGCGTCCTTCAGAAGCATCATAAGAGAACATCACTTCCGCTTTTAATCCTTTCGTCAGAAATTCCATATCCAGATTCATGGCAAAACTACCATTCAGATACGTGTTCTTTTCATTCAGATAACCGGTACGGCTCAATTCACCCAGAAGATTGTAACGGTAGATATTGTCACCATAAAGCATTCCACGAGGATTTTGCTGAATGTATTCCTCATTCTGCGGATGCGCATTTTCTTCCACCAGGATGGGCAGATATGGAGGCTGGGTAGCACAGATGGTCATCAGGCGACCGGCTGTTGTACCCGGTGCATTACGGTCGGTAATACGGGCCCCCAAATCCAAACGGGTACTCAAATAACGATTAATGTTGATATCGATGTTCGAACGGAAGTTGTAACGGGTGAACTTGGTTTGCGAGTCATATTCACCGGCATTCGAATATTTGTAGTTACCGCCTTGTGAAAAGTAATTGGCCAATACATAATAACGTACCTTGTCCGTACCTCCACGGATGGAGAGGCTGACATCTTCCTGCAAACCGGGTTTGAAGGCAAAATCATAATAATCCCAGTCATATCCCAAACCATCGGAGTTGTCTCCTTTCGCACGGCGGAAATTGTCAATCGCCTGTTGAGAGAAAAGGTTCAAACTGCTGATGTCTGCGCCCGTCATCTTGGCATCGTTCAATCTGGCTTCATTATATAAAGTTGCATAATCGGCAGAGCCTAAATATTCGGGGAAACCGATCGGCTGGTTAATACCGATAGAGGCTTTCAGGTTCACGGTTGCCTTTTCCGCTGCCTTACCACGTTTGGTAGTAATAACGATTACACCATTTGCACCACGGATACCATAAGCGGCAGTGGCGGAAGCATCTTTCAGGATAGTGAATGTTTCAATTTCATCCGGTGCGAGGTAACTCATGTCACGTTCGATTCCATCGACAATGACAATGGCACTCTGGTTACCGTAAGTTGCCTTACCACGGATAAACAATTCACTTTGATCCACACCCGGTTCACCACCCGCATACTGGTTTACAATCAACCCCGGCAGACGTCCGGCAAGCGCATTGTTGATATTGGCAGTAGGACTTTGCGTCAGATCTTTTGTCGTGATGGTAGCAACAGAACCGATCATCGTTTCTTTACGTTGTTTGGTATAACCTACCACAACCACTTCCTGCAAGGCTTTCGTATCTTCCTGTAGTAAGACAGTCAGTTCCTTCTTTGCACCGGGAACAATTTCCTGCGGCTGGTAACCCAGGTAAGAAAACACCAACGGAGCTTCCGCATAAGGCAGTTTCAATGTAAACTTACCATCCATATCTGTAATCGTACCTGCATTGGCCACCCCTTTCACGACAACAGACACACCGATCAACGGGTCATTTGTCGTCTTGTCCAATACCGTACCCGACACTGTTATTTTATTACTTTGTGTGGCCTGCACCTTTGCCGTTCTTCCCGTTTGCGCCACACCCTGCAAAGGTATACCTGCAAGAAGAGTGCAAGAAACAGCCACCAGACAAATATTTCTTTTTATATGTATCATCTTTCTTTTCGATTTTCTATGTGTAATAAATCAATCTTATTCCTCTGCTTTCTTACCGAAATCCGGTCCGACCCAGTTGGCCTTTTCCGTTGCTTTACCTTGCACCCAGTCTTCATAACGGGCACGGATTTCAATCATTGTTGCTCCCGGGACTTCCGCATTCAAGGAAATTGTCAGGCGATCTTCCCTGTTGTCACGATTACCGAAGGTCGGTGCTTTTGCCCAATCGTACTCCCACACATAATAGCCTTCGGGATGAGCCAACGTCCAAAGCACATCAGAACAGCTGCGCAATGCAGCGATAAACTTATTCTTGGTCTTTTCCGGATAAAGGCTGTTAGTCGGCTGTTTCACCATATCCAGGAAGTAACGGACAAATATTCCACGGAATAAAAGATTATCTCCCGAATTTCCTTCACCACTGAATACCGGATAGTTGGAATCCATCTTCTTATTCACCTGGTAAGAGCCGAAAGCAACCGCATTACGAAGATATTCATCCTCACCGGTAGCGTTGTACAATTCCAGGGCAGCCGCCATAAATGTTCCCTGATTATAAGACAAGGCTACTTTATCAGGATCTCCCGGTGTTCCGTCATCTTTAATACTAAGATTATCATATACCTGTCCGGTGGAAATATCACACAGATAAGCCGTCATCCAGTTGTATACCTCTTTAGCGAAGTTCAGGTAATAAGCAGCCTGCTCTTCCCAGCCGTCTTTAGCCTCCTTAACGGTAAGTTGATACAATTTCATAGCCAGAAGGCAACCGGGACCATTGGAACAAGACATACGTGAAGCCGGCGCATCCGTTTTCCATGCCATTCCTCCTACCCCTTTATAGTCATTCTTCGCTCCCTTGATATGGTTCCACATCTTCATCAACGCACTGTAGTAATCCTGATCGCCAGTCAATTCATAAACCCGCAGACAAGACAGTGCCATCCATTCCATATCATCATAGAAGTTATTCCAGAAGTCTTTGCCACCATAACCGCAATGTTCATTCCAGTCATCAAAAGCCGGCAGGAAAGGTTTCATGATGTTTTCATACAAATGAGCTTGATATTCGGGATTGTTTGCGTGACGGATATAAGCATCGATCACGATGTCCAATGCATGTCCCTGCGACCATCCGCCGCTACCGCCCGTGCTTGCCGGTTCTCCGGTTTCCGGTGTATTCGGTTTTTCCCAGTAAATGCTTCCGCAAAAGGTATCCCGTCCGCTGGCATTCTCATAGAAATATTTGATATAAGTTCCCGTACTTTTGTCGGCTGCATCTGTCCAGTTCACATCCGACACATATTCACCGGATGAATTACCTTTGTAGATGTCTCCCAGATCGCCGTCGTCACAAGCTGTAAATATTGCCAGTGCACCGCTTAACAACAAAGCTCTTTTTGATAATGATACTATATAGTTCTTCATATTATTATTCAGTTTTAATCTTCATTCGTTTCCGAAGCTACCCAACGGTGGGTGTACGTTCCAAACTCTGCATTGAAATAGAGGGTTACATCGGTTTTCACCGTAGCATAATAGACATTTCCCTGCTTTTCGCCCCATTGCAGTAATTCGTCGCAGAAACGGAAACTGTAATCCCATGGATCTGTGCCCAATGCCAGTTGATATAAATTATAATAGCTGTTGTCGGTAGTCAGATTCGGTTGCCCTTTATCTTTCTCCTTATGTCCCCAACGGTAGGTTGTTCCGTTGATTTCCATCTTAAAGCTATGACGGGTTTCACCGCTTCCTGCCCAACTTTCCGTTTGTTTCCGGGCAGTATAATTCTTCACACCCCATTTGCCATATCCCAGATAGTTGAAATCCTGTCTATACCCACCCGAATGGTTATAAAGATATACAGCTCCTATTTCATCGTAACTGATCGTTTGTTCACCCATATTGATGGTAATCCGGTAGATGCCTGATTGAGGAACCGTAACTGTATAGTCTTCACCATCATTACGCTCACGCAACACTCCGTTGTCGTCTACATAATAATAGCATTTGCGACCTTCTACAGTAGACATAAATATAAATGGCTGGTCGGCTTTCAATTGAGTGAAAGTCTGATAGATTCCTTCATTCTGACGGAGCATTTGTTGTGCTTCCGCTTCATCACCATCATCTTCCGTGCCCACACCAGTGATATAAACCGGCTCGTTTTCAGAAGGCATATCATCAATGCCGTCCATCATAAAAATTACGAAATAACCTTCCAGACTACTAAGAGCCTGATCCAATCCGCAATAAGCACGCACCTTCCAACGCAGTGTGCCGTTGGTATTGCAACGGAATTTAGCCAGTTTACCTATTGTGTTTGCCTGATAATGGGTTAAAGTCAACTGCGATTCCAAACCGTTATTGTCAGAAAAGATCGTTTCTACCGGTTTGGTAAAGTCTCCCCCGATCGTATCAATCAATACTTCATAACGATATACTGTATTTCCGTGTTTCTCGGTAGGCGTCCATTTCAGAACAATATCCGTCAACGAAGCACCCGAAAGTACTACTCGCTCGCCACTAGCCATTGCATCCATTGTTCTAACAGGTTCAGGCGGAACAATCGGTTCATAATCATCCGGATCAAATCCCGGATTCAGTTTATTGTCACAAGCCGTCAGTCCGATAAGAAAAAACAGCAGGGCAAATTTGATTAGTTTTTTTGTTATCATATTGTTTCTCATATTATTATATTCCTAGTTTTAGTATGAATGAGGACATTCAATTGGTTCAAAGCGGCTCTTATCTCCATTATAAGTTGCAGGAAGTTCCGCTCCCCAGGCAGGTTTATTTTCGCTTATATTCTGCAAACAAACTTGCGCATCCAATCCGCTGCCGCCATTTCCCCAATTTTCAAAAACTGTAGTACCTCCGACACCTTTCGAGAATACCCAATATCCCATCAAGTCAGAGTGTTCTTCTGCATTAAGGATTTTGCACATATTCGCTTTAATTTCACTTTCGTCCAACGCTCTCTTCCACATCCGTGCCTGATAAACTTTGCAATATCCTACCCGATATGAATCTCCGGAACGTCCAATCAACAGTGCTTTATCATTTCCACCTACATCTGTCAGATTGAGAGATGAATTAGGGGCACAATCCTCATAAGAGTTATCTGCAGGAGTCAACGTTTCTCTCACCCCGTTTATATACATTTTATAAGCCTCTTTAGTACTTGATTTCGTTCCATCATATACAATGGCTATATGATACCATTTACCCGGAGTCTTACGTCCACCTTCCGAATCATCGCAATAAATAGTTTGCTGACTACGGAAACGGGGATCACTCTTACCATTAATTTTAGTGGCTATTTCAAAACGCGGATTCACATCCTTAGCTTCTGCACGAAGCAGGAATACACTTTCCAAACCTATAAACGATTGCATAGAACGAGTATAAGTCGGGTAGAACACAACCTCAAAAGTAAGCTGATTCATACTTTTCACCTCTGAATGTGATTCGGCATACTTTTTAATATCAATTTTAAAGCATACGTCATATTCCATACGATAACATACCGGATTCACATAAACTGGTAACGTCAATTTCTGACCTGCCGCATCAGACAGTTCCAGTGTGGTAGCCCCGAGCTTCTTTCCTGTTAGTTTTAACTTGGTAGCCCCGTCTTCCGTAATCAATTCTGCGGTTTTCAAATAGGTTTTATTATCATCTGTGAGTTGTGCCAACTTATAATCACCATTTCCTCTGGTAATAGCTATTTCTGTAGATGCCTCATAACCACCGATGATTAAAGAAGTTGCTTCATCTTCCAGTTTAAGGTTATATGGATTCACTTTCACCGAAATCTCCTCCACAGAACCTTTCTGATCTGTCACAATCACTTTCACATCACCTCTAGCTTTGGGTTTCAAGGTAATCAGGTTCTCTTTTTCAGTAGCTTCCACAATCGTTGCATCCGTAGTAGGCTCGCCGTCTCCCACCTGATAAGTGAAACTATATCCGCCATTACCTCTCTCAATAGAGATATATTGAGATTCGGCATCCGGTTCGGCAAAAGTGGCTTCATTACTTTTCAGTGTCAGATCCACGATGTTCACTACCACAGGAATAGTGATTGTCTTACCTTTCTTATCTGTTATCGTAATATTTACCGGATCGGCTCCAGTCTCGAACTTGGCAGTCAACGGAATAACTTGTCCGGATAGTTCACCCACTTCCAAAAACTTATCAGCACCTTCCGGTATGGAAATCTGATAATCTCCGTTACCGGTCAAAATCTTCACCAGTCTCTTTTCACCGATAAAAAGGTCAAAACCTTCTTCCGGTGCATCTACCGTCAAATCCCAGAGTTTTGCTACCCGAACCAGCACTCTAGCCACTTTCTTACGTCCATCTACTATTAATATAGTAGTTTCCGTACGGTTATTTTCTTCCAACTGGCTATTTTCGGTAGCTTTAATAGTCACCTTATTACCATTGATTGTAGCCGTCGCCACGTTTTCATCAAATGGCTTCACATAATAATCGCCATTACCGGAGGTGATACTCACCGTAATTTCGTCTCCTTGTAGTAGTGTCACCGAATTATTATCGACAACCAGATCTGTTGCCGGTTTCACTTCCTGTTCTTCTTTATCATCACTGCACGATACCATAAAAAATGGAATGGTCAATGCTGAAAGAAATAAAAAACTAAGTTTCCTTTTCATTAGATTAAAGATTAATAAATTAATACTTTTCAAGTTTATCTACTTAAAAACTTCAATGAGACAAAGATAAAATCACTAAACTCTACCAAAAGAAAATTAACTATCCTTTTTTACCTTTTGGCACGGATATTTACTATATTAACACGGATATTTACTTCTTCTTTTTCTTTAAAAATTCCCGCCACAGGCTACTGCTGAACCTCTTCCAAATGTTTCATCCGAAACTCTTTTGGCGTGCACTCATACTTTTCACGGAACACCTTAAAGAAAGTAACTTTGTTCGAGAATCCCGAATCGAATACAATTTCATCAATCGTCTTTTTAGTGGTCAGCAATAAATCTTTCGCTATGTGCAAACGACATTCCTTAATCAGATCGGTCGGGCTATCCTCTCCTATCTCTTCCATCTTCCGATAAAGACTCCGGGGACTGATTGCCAGCCGATCGGCGATATAACGTGGAGTCAAATCTTTGTTCGTTATATTATCATTGATAATCTTCAAAACCGACTGTAGGAACTTCTTCGACTCTTTATGCGTCAACTTCCCGTCCGACTTTTCAAAAGAACTGATCGGCGAACTGAAATAATTTTTCAACACCTCTTTCCGTTCTATCACCTGACAGACAGAGATACGAAGATACTCCGCACTAAACGGTTTTGTGATATACATTTCCGCACCGGCAGAAAGGGCTTCCATCTGTTGTTCCATCTCGTGTCGTCCGGAAACCACAATAATAGGAATATGCGCCGTCTCTTTCACCGATTTAATCCGCCTGGTCAGTTCAATGCCACCCATTCCCGGCATCATGACATCACAGATAATCACATTCGGATAAACCTCATTCATCACCTGATCCAGCCGTTCGGGATCTTGCAAGGTTACCACATTGAAGTCAGCCGAGAAGATTTCTCCAATAAACCATAGCATTTCGATTTCATCATCGACAACCAAAAGCGTAGGACGCATCTTATCAAACTCATACTGGGGAAGTTTCAATATCGGTTGAGTATCTATCTTGGGGATATATTCCGCCATCAGTCGTTTGGTTTCCGACACTCCGGTAGTCAGCTCCATGACCGGCAAGGTTAATGTAAACATCACCCATCCGTCAGAAGTGTTTTCCACTTTCAATGTACCATTCAGCAACTTAGCCATATTATAAGAAATAGCCAGCCCCAGGCCATTCCGTGAAAAGTTCTTTTCATCCTGATTCTCGAAATTATCCAAAATGGCATACCGATTAAAAATATACTGAAAATCCTTTTCCTTGATGGTACTTCCTTCATTTGCTACACGAAGAGCCAGCATATTTTCCCGGCTCGTATCCACTTCAATCTTGATACTCTGTCCGTCGGGAGTATATTTAAAGGCATTAGAAATCAGATTAATAATGATCGTATTCAGGAATCCTTTGTCCGAGTTCCACATCACCTGCTCGGGTATCTTGCTCAAGAAAGTGATGTTTCTGGATTTAGCCATTTCAACAAACGTTTTGGCTATTCCTTTCACAATGGAAGACACATTCAATGATTCAACCCGCACTTCCCTGTTTCCCGTTTCAATCCGACGAAATTCGATCAACTCATGAATCAGGTTGTTGAGACGCTCCGCATTCGTCTGAATCATCTGTACGTAGTCCACGACAAATTTACTAAGTCCCTTCGATGAAAGGATTCGTCCGCAAGGACCATAAATCAAAGTCAGCGGAGTACAAAATTCATGTGCGATATTAGTAAAGAAACGAAGTTTGGACTCAAAGACATTCTTTTGATGGCGTTTCTCTATCTCGTTCAGCAATTCCTGCTTTTTACGTTTGGAGCGCAGGATAAAGGAACGTATCAGCAAGGCTGCCAGTAAAAGCAGACACAGGGCATAAATCAAATAAGCCCACCAGGAAGCATACCACGGATCACCTATACGAATCACCAGAGAATAGACATCACTCTCTTTATCAAAGACACTATTGTAATATTTCACCAGTAAGGTATATTCGCCGGGAGCCATATTCGTAAAAGAGACTCCGCTTTCCGAACCATTGTTTACCCATTGGTCACTCAATCCTTTTAGTTTATAGAAATAGGTACAGTTATTACCATTCAGATAATCCACAGAGGCAAATGAAACAGAAAAGAAATTCTGGTCATACTGCAAATTCAAGACTTCAGTTTCTTTTTTCCGGGTGAGAAATTCGCCCAGATTGTATTGTTCACCGAAGATAGACAGCTTATCAAAATAAACAGGAGGCATATAAAGCTGCTCCGGACGGCCATCCGCCCGGATAGCTACGACTCCATTGATTCCGCCAAAGAACAGAGTACCAGTCTGGGAATCCCGAAAAGCGGCTCCGTCACTAAACTCTACCACCTTTAAACCATCTCCAAAACCGTATGAACGAAAGACATTCCTTTTCGTATCGAAATTGATTAATCCAAGATTGGTGCTCAACCAGAAGTCGTCGGACGAGTTTCTAAGAATTGCATGAATGGTATTATTCAGGAAACCATTCTTGGCATTGAAGAGCTGATAAGAGGTTTCCGATGTGTACTTTATCAATCCGTAGCTCGTTCCGAAAAGATAGTTATTGCTGCTGTCTTTACTGATAGCGAGAATATTATTCAGGGTCATGTTTTCGTATTTGTGAGTAGACACCGGTTCCAGGCCATTCGTCGTTTCGTTATAGCGGAATACCCCATATCCCTTATTGCCAAACAACAGGTTGGCTTCATTCTCCGCATAAATAGTAAAGAAATAGTTCGATCCCAGTTCGCCGTCATTGATGATGTAACGTTGCGCATCCACAATCACCGGATTGTCCGGTGTTCCGGCAATACGAGCTTTCACCACTCCCATGCCGACACTCGCCAGCCACAGTTCGGAATCTGCTGTTTCGTAAATGCCATGGATGTATTTAAAATCTTCGTTACCGATCCGTATCGGTATACTCTTGATACGTTTTTCCCGATATGAATAATAAGTTAATCCTTCTTCGTCTCCTATCCAAAGCAAATTCCGGTGGCTCTTGGCAAAACAATAAACGGCATTACTACTCAAAGCACTATTAGAGGTAGTCAACACCTCCGCCCGACAGTCGGAGATGTTTTTATCGAATTCGTAATCATAGATTTTAAGAATTCCGTTTCCTTTGGTTCCCACCCAGAAAGTACGTTCATCATCAAGATAGATGGCACGCACGGGGCGTTCTATTTTCTCGGTATAATTGCTAAGCACCATTGATTTGATAGAATAAAGCGGGTTCGAATAAAGATAAACACCCTGCCCGTCGGTACCAATCCAAACAACATCCTGAAAACGGTCTTTCTTGAGACAGAATACACCGCTGTTGATAGGTAACGACTGAATTTGATAATGATTCGTCTCCTTCTGTTTCTCCAACAGCAGAATACCATCCATCAAAAAGCCCACAAAATAGCTGTTATGATAATGAACGATGGACGAAATTTTGCCACGTTCCTGTATTTCCTTACCCAGATTGGCAATAAACTCATTCTTCTGGGTCGGAATATGGAAAGCATAGAAATTAAATTCCTTGTCTATGTAATAAAGAGATTGCTCGTCATTGAAACAATAAATCAAGGAAGTCTGATAAATCAGGTTCGTTTTCTGGGGTAACAGGGTGATATCTCCCGATGCGGCTTCCTGCTGTATATCATAACAGCGGTTATATCCTTTCATGACTACCCACATCCGGTTGTTACCGTCGATAAAGAAGTTTACGATATCGGAAATCGGGATTCCCGTGATATTGATTTTCTTGAAGACTCCTTCTTTTTTATGATAATAATAAATGCAGTTACTATCCTGGATAATGAACAGATTACCATGACTATCCTTATTCATAAAGAAGAGTTTCTGAAATTCATTATAGTGAGTGATTGTATTGGTTTTCCGGTTCAAACGGTTCAGCCCATAGTAGGTTTGAATCCAGTAAATATCTTCGCCCGTATACACAATATTGTCAATCAGATTACCAGATAAGTAATCCTCCTTGTCACGAGTCTTAAATTCCTCAATCTCCTGTCCATCATAAATATTCAGCCCGTCGCAGGTCCCGATCCACATCAATCCACGCTCATCCTGGCACAGAGATGTAATCGAACTATTAGACATATACTCTTTATCTGCAACTTGCTTCAAATTATAAGCATAAGCGTTATGTATCAACAGATTAAGAAAAAAGAATAGAATAAAAAACAACTGTTTTCCCATAGTGTATTATTCTTAGATTTGCTATATGACAAAGGTAAACAAAAAAACATTCCGAGCTTTTTTTTGGCCGGAATATAAGTAAAGCTCCGTGCCAGAGTAGTTAATTTCAGCGACAAGAAACGATTTAGCCCCTCTATTACTAGAAGCACATTCCTTTTCTCCCTATTTTCGTCGTAGAAATTATTTTCAAATCTATAAATTCATTTGTTCATGAAAACACATTTTTCATTTAAACACTTGCTATTTCTTGGAGGTGCCGTGTTGTACAGCCTGCAATCTTCTGCCGTTAAGAATCCGGTAGACTATGTCAGCACACTGGTAGGCACTCAGTCCAAGTTTGAACTGTCTACCGGAAACACGTATCCGGCTACGGCATTGCCGTGGGGAATGAATTTCTGGACACCTCAGACCGGTAAAATGGGAGACGGTTGGGCGTACACGTATGATGCCGACAAAATCCGGGGATTCAAACAAACACATCAGCCCAGTCCCTGGATGAACGACTACGGGCAGTTTGCCATCATGCCTATCACCGGCGGACTGGTATTCGACCAAGACCGACGTGCCAGTTGGTTCTCTCACAAAGCGGAAGTTGCCAAACCTTATTATTATAAGGTATACCTTGCCGACCATGATGTAACAACCGAGCTTGCTCCTACGGAGCGTGCCGTCATGTTCCGTTTCACGTATCCGGAGACAAAGAATGCCTACGTGATTGTAGACGCTTTCGACAAAGGTTCTTATGTGAAAGTGATTCCGGAAGAAAACAAGATTATCGGCTATTCAACCAAGAATAGCGGCGGTGTGCCGGAAAACTTCAAAAACTATTTCGTGATTCAATTCGACAAACCGTTCACATTCGTTTCCACAGTTTTCGAAAACAACATTCTTCCGAATGAAACAGAAGCAAAAGGAAACCACACAGGGGCCGTGATCGGATTCGCCACGAAAAAGGGAGAAATCGTACACGCACGTGTTGCTTCCTCCTTTATCAGCCCCGAACAGGCGGAGTTGAATCTCAAAGAGCTTGGCAAAAACAGTTTCGACCAACTGGTAGCGAACGGAAGAGAGATTTGGAACCGTGAAATGAGTAAAATAGAGATAGAAGACGATAATATCGATAATTTACGTACCTTCTATTCCTGTTTATACCGTTCCATGCTTTTTCCACGCAGTTTCTACGAGATAGATGCTAAGGGACAAGTCATGCATTACAGCCCCTACAACGGCGAAGTGCGTCCCGGTTATATGTTTACCGACACCGGATTCTGGGACACGTTCCGCTGCCTGTTCCCTTTCCTCAACCTGATGTATCCGTCAATGAATCAAAAGATGCAGGAGGGACTAGTAAATACTTACAAGGAAAGCGGTTTCCTGCCGGAATGGGCCAGCCCGGGACATCGGGATTGTATGGTAGGCAACAACTCGGCTTCCGTAGTGGCCGACGCTTACATCAAAGGATTGCGAGGATATGATATCGAAACTCTTTGGGAAGCATTGAAACATGGAGCAAATGCACATCTTCGCGGGACTGCTTCAGGTCGTCTCGGTTACGAATCTTACAACCAACTGGGATATGTTGCCAACAATATCGGCATAGGACAAAACGTTGCACGTACATTGGAGTATGCTTACAACGACTGGGCAATTTATACATTAGGCAAGAAACTCGGTAAACCGGAGAGCGAAATCGACATTTATAAGAAACACGCGCTGAACTACAAAAATGTCTATCACCCGGAACGCAAACTGATGGTTGGCAAAGACAACAAAGGCGTATTCAATCCGAATTTCGATGCAGTGGACTGGAGCGGTGAATTTTGCGAAGGGAATAGCTGGCACTGGAGCTTCTGCGTATTCCACGACCCGCAAGGACTTATCAACCTGATGGGAGGCAAGAAAGAATTCAACGCGATGATGGATTCCGTCTTTGTCATCCCGGGTAAACTGGGAATGGAAAGCCGCGGCATGATTCACGAAATGCGTGAAATGCAAGTAATGAACATGGGGCAATATGCGCACGGCAACCAGCCTATTCAGCACATGGTATATCTCTACAACTATTCGAGCGAGCCCTGGAAAGCCCAATACTGGATACGTGAGATTATGAACAAGCTATATACCGCCGGTCCCGACGGTTATTGCGGTGACGAAGACAACGGACAGACTTCCGCCTGGTATGTATTCTCCGCACTCGGTTTCTATCCGGTTTGCCCGGGAACGGATGAATATATCATAGGAACCCCGCTCTTCAAATCAGCGAAGTTACATTTGGAGAACGGAAAGACCATCACAATCAAGGCAGATAACAACCAGCTTGACAACCGCTACATCAAGGAAATGAAAGTAAACGGGAAATCACAAACCCGTAATTTCCTTACACATGACCAGCTGATTAAAGGTGCTAATATTCAATTTCAAATGAGCCCCGTACCCAATAAACAACGGGGAACCACAGAAAAAGATGTACCTTACTCTCTTTCGTTTGAATAAAATATTGTACTTTTGGAGATCAATGAATTATCTACCAAACAAACTATAAAAACATGAAACTGAAAAACCTTTTACTAATTGCCCTTGTTGCGATCGTCTTTTGCGGTTGTCAAAGTAACTATCAGCCTACTTCTATCACCGTTGCCTCCTACAATTTGAGAAACGCCAACGGTGGCGATTCAATCAACGGAAACGGTTGGGGACAACGTTACCCGGTCATTGCCCAAATAGTGCAATACCACGATTTCGATATTTTCGGCACGCAGGAGTGCTTTATTCATCAACTGAAAGATATAAAAGAGGCATTACCCGGTTATGATTATATCGGTGTAGGTCGCGACGACGGCAAAGAGAAAGGTGAACATTCTGCTATTTTCTATCGCACAGACAAGTTTGACGTGATAGAGAAAGGTGATTTTTGGTTGTCGGAAACTCCCGACGTGCCGAGCAAAGGATGGGATGCCGTGTTGCCGCGTATTTGCAGTTGGGGACACTTCAAATGCAAAGATACCGGCTTCGAATTCCTTTTCTTCAACCTGCACATGGACCATATCGGCAAGAAGGCACGTGTGGAAAGTGCATTCCTCGTACAGGACAAGATGAAAGAACTTGGCAAAGGCAAAGAGCTTCCGGCCATCCTGACGGGAGACTTCAATGTCGACCAGACCCACCAATCTTATGATGCTTTTGTGAGCAAAGGGGTATTGTGTGACTCTTACGAAAAGGCCGGCTTCCGCTATGCTATCAACGGCACGTTCAACGACTTCGACCCGAACAGCTTTACGGAAAGCCGTATCGACCATATATTCGTTTCTCCGTCTTTCCAAGTGAAAAGATATGGTGTGCTGACTGATACTTACCGCAGCATCGTAGGCAAGGGAGAAAAGAAGCAGGCGAACGATTGCCCGGAAGAAATCGACATCAAGACTTATCAGGCGCGCACTCCTTCAGACCATTTCCCCGTAAAGGTGGAACTGGAGTTCGACCAGCGTCAGCAGAAATAATCTTTGTATCTAGTTATAACCTGAAAGTTTCACCACACAACCCGATATTCCTATGAGAAATATATGTTTTGTAGCCTGTATGTTATTTTGCCTTACCTCCGCAGTGGGAAAGACACCGGGAAATACCCGTTATCTTTCTATTGCCGACTCAATTCTATCTAATGTATTGAATCTCTATCAGACGAATGACGGACTACTAACAGAAACGTATCCTGTCAATCCCGACCAAAAAATTACTTATCTGGCGGGCGGAACGCAGCAGAACGGAACGCTGAAGGCTTCTTTTCTATGGCCGTATTCCGGGATGATGTCGGGTTGTGTGGCTTTATACAAAGCGACCGAAAACAAGAAGTACAAAAAGATTCTCGAGAAAAAAATTCTACCGGGGATGGAACAGTATTGGGATAACAGCCGCCTGCCGGCCTGTTATCAGTCATACCCCACCAAGTACGGGCAGCACGGACGTTATTATGACGATAACATCTGGATTGCACTGGATTACTGCGATTATTACCAACTGACTCACAAACCCACATCTTTGGAAAAAGCCGTTGCATTGTATCAATATATCTACAGTGGATGGAACGACGAGATAGATGGTGGCATCTTTTGGTGTGAACAGCAGAAGGAAGCGAAACATACTTGTTCCAATGCACCGTCTACTGTGCTCGGCGTCAAGTTGTACCGGCTGACGAAGGATGCCAAATACCTCGAAAAAGCAAAAGAGACGTATGCCTGGACGAAAAAGCATCTGTGCGACCCTACCGACCATCTTTACTGGGATAACATCAACCTGAAAGGGAAAGTTTCCAAAGAGAAGTACGCCTACAACAGTGGACAGATGATTCAGGCGGGTGTATTGCTCTATGAGGAAACGGGAGATGAGCAGTATTTGCACGATGCACAGCAAACAGCCGCAGGAACAGATGCCTTTTTCCGCACAAAAGCCGATAAGAAAGACCCGACTGTCAAAGTACATAAAGACATGGCCTGGTTTAACGTGATCTTGTTCAGAGGACTGAAAGCTCTGTATAAGATTGACAAGAATCCGGCGTATGTCAATGCGATGGTGGAAAATGCGCTTCACGCCTGGGAAAACTACCGGGATGAAAACGGATTATTAGGCAGGGATTGGTCGGGACATAACAAGGAGCAGTATAAATGGCTGCTCGACAATGCCTGTCTTATTGAATTCTTTGCAGAGATTTAACACTTCTTCTCCGCAACACTTTCATAATCAATACTAATCAACAAAAAAAGACTATTACCATGAATATAACTAAAGCCTTTTGTTTGTCCATAGCACTCTTTGGTGCTAGCAATATGCAGGCTATAACGAACAGTGATTTTGTCATCCAACAAGATAATACCAAAATCAACAACTATCAGACGAACCGTCCGGAAGCATCGAAACGTCTGTTTGTCTCGCAAGCTGTGGAACAACAGATTGCGCATATCAAGCAACTGCTGACGAATGTCCGCTTGGCATGGATGTTCGAAAACTGTTTCCCGAACACACTGGATACTACTGTTCATTTTGACGGTAAAGATGATACGTTTGTTTATACGGGTGACATTCACGCCATGTGGTTGCGCGATTCGGGTGCACAAGTATGGCCTTACGTGCAACTTGCCAACAAAGACGCGAAACTGAAAAAAATGCTGGCCGGCGTTATCAAACGTCAGTTCAAGTGTATCAATATCGACCCGTATGCCAATGCTTTCAACATGAATTCCGAAGGCGGCGAATGGATGAGCGACCTTACGGACATGAAGCCCGAACTGCACGAACGTAAATGGGAAATCGACTCGCTCTGTTATCCTATCCGTCTCGCTTATCATTACTGGAAGACGACGGGAGACGCCAGTATATTCTCCGACGAATGGCTTACAGCCATCGCCAAGGTTTTGAAAACGTTTAAGGAACAGCAACGAAAAGAAGATCCGAAAGGTCCTTATCGTTTCCAACGCAAAACGGAACGTGCACTCGATACGATGACCAACGACGGCTGGGGTAATCCTGTAAAGCCGGTCGGACTGATTGCTTCTGCTTTCCGTCCTTCGGATGATGCTACAACTTTCCAGTTCCTCGTTCCGTCCAACTTCTTTGCTGTAACTTCATTGCGCAAAGCTGCCGAGATTCTGAATACAGTCAACAAGAAACCTGATTTAGCTAAAGAATGTACTACACTGTCGAACGAAGTGGAAGCAGCCCTGAAAAAGTATGCGGTTTACAATCATCCGAAATATGGCAAAATCTATGCTTTCGAAGTAGATGGTTTCGGCAACCAACTGTTAATGGATGATGCCAATGTGCCGAGTCTCATTGCCCTGCCTTATCTTGGAGATGTGAAAGTGAACGATCCTATTTATCAGAATACCCGTAAGTTTGTATGGAGCGAAGATAATCCTTACTTCTTCAAAGGTACTGCCGGCGAAGGAATTGGCGGTCCGCACATCGGATATGACATGATTTGGCCCATGAGTATTATGATGAAAGCATTCACCAGTCAAAACGACGCAGAAATCAAGACCTGCATCAAAATGCTAATGGATACGGATGCCGGAACAGGGTTCATGCATGAATCTTTCCACAAGAACGACCCGAAGAACTTTACTCGTTCCTGGTTTGCATGGCAAAATACGCTATTCGGAGAACTAATCCTAAAACTCGTAAATGAAGGAAAAGTAGACTTACTGAATAGTATCCAATAGTCTTCTATTATGTTTTTTATTGTATTCCCGCTTATGAGATAACTGTTTCTAACCTTGAAGCCTACGCTTCCAAAGTAGTTTCAAGGTTGAAGAACTTTAGTTTCAGGCCTTTGAAACCATAGTTTCAAGTAAGTGAAACTAGAGTTTCTCACCGATGAAACTAAAGTTTCCCACTGACGAAACAGAAGTTTCAAGCAATAGAACTTTTAGTTTCAAGTACTGAAACTCTCTCTTCTGTAATAGTCTGATAATCCTTGAATACCGCTCCGGATAGAGAAATAAGTACCCACATAGCAGAGAAACAATAAAATCCTTGCTTTCAACAAAGTGACAGCAAAGTTGTCGTCACCTTGCCGTCACATCATGCTGTCACACTGCAGTATATTTATAATCAATCATTTATACCCAATCAGGTGACAGATGACAGCATTTTATTTATTTTCCAATTTATATGTAGGGAGTATATGACTCCTAAAAAATAAATGACCCATATAATATGAACAACATGAAATCAACTTTTTTATTCCTACTTGCTACAACCATGATGACTTGTACTGCCTACGGACAGTCCTCCAATCATAAAGAGAACAAATTACCCGATTGGGCTTTCGGTGGTTTCGAACGTCCAAAGAATGTCAATCCGGTAATATCTCCTATAGAAAACACCAAGTTTTACTGTCCATTGACCAAAGATTCTATTGCGTGGGAATCGAACGATACATTCAATCCGGCTGCTACACTCTACAATGGTGAGATTGTCGTGTTATACCGTGCAGAGGATAAATCAGGTGTCGGTATCGGACACCGGACTTCCCGCCTCGGTTATGCCACTTCTACCGACGGCACACATTTCCAACGGGAAAAGACTCCTGTATTCTATCCGGATAATGATTCACAAAAAGAGTTGGAATGGCCCGGCGGCTGCGAAGACCCACGAATTGCCGTAACCGATGACGGATTATATGTAATGATGTACACCCAATGGAATCGCCATGTGCCTCGCCTGGCAGTAGCGACCTCCCGCAACCTAAAAGACTGGACAAAACACGGTCCTGCTTTTGCCAAAGCATTTGATGGAAAGTTCTTCAACCTAGGTTGTAAGTCCGGCTCTATCCTGACCGAGGTTGTTAAAGGGAAGCAGATTATCAAGAAAATCAACGGGAAATACTTTATGTACTGGGGAGAAGAGCATGTATTCGCAGCTACTTCCGATGACTTAATCCACTGGACACCGATTGTCAACATTGACGGTTCCCTAAAGAAGTTGTTTTCTCCCCGTGACGGCTACTTTGACAGCCATCTCACCGAATGTGGACCTCCGGCTATCTACACTCCGAAAGGAATCGTCCTTCTTTATAATGGTAAGAACCATTCAGGAAGAGGTGACAAACGCTATACCGCCAATGTCTATGCTGCCGGACAAGCACTCTTCGACGCCAATAATCCTACCCGCTTTATCACCCGTCTCGATGAACCGTTCTTCCGTCCGATGGATAGCTTTGAAAAGAGTGGGCAATATGTGGATGGAACCGTATTTATAGAAGGAATGGTCTACTTCAAAAACAAATGGTATTTGTATTATGGTTGTGCTGACTCCAAAGTAGGAGTAGCCGTTTATGATCCGAAACGACCGGCAAAAGCTGATCCGCTTCCATAGTTATAAAAATAGTCTTGATTACATTCTTTTTTAAAGGAAAGATGTAATCAGGACTAACTTATTTCTTAAAACTATATTCCCCAAAACGGCTGAAAACAGTAAGTTCTTGTTAAGGATTTGCTTTTCAGCCGTTTCTAGTATAAAATAAAGCTTTCCGAAGCAGAATTAAATGCTACAATCGGAAAGCCTTATAATACCTATTGAAAACTGAATTGAATATTGAGAACCAGCTTTATTCTTTCATTGTCGGAGGCTTCTTCCTCCTTTCAACAATTAGCTGTCTTTTATAAGTAAGCCATCTTTATCCATTTATCTTATTCAAAACAACCGGTCTGTTTGCCGGAGCCTTACCAAAATTCTTATTAGGCTTTTTCCCCATTACAAACTTCAATGTGCTGCCATTTATTATATCCTGATAAGTGATATAACTCTTATCATAAGGCTTGCCATTCAAATACACTTTCTGGATATAGATATTTTCTTTGCTGTTATTGGGTGCTTCTACAGTAAAAGTGTTACCACCACGTACCTTCACTTCTACTTTCTTAAAACAAGGGCTACCGAAAACAAATACACCATCCGACGGGTTCACCTGATAGAGTCCCATAGATGAAAGAAGATACCAGGCAGACATTTGGCCACAATCCTCATTACCGATGATACCGTCCGGCTGGTCTGTGTAAAAATCGCTCATGATAAAACGAACCTTTTCCGCCGTTTTCCATTGTTCACCGGCATACGCGTAAAGATAAGCAACATGATGGCTCGGTTCATTTCCATGTGCATATTGTCCGATCAATCCGGTTATGTCGCTCGATGCTTCTTCCCCCATACTGTCGGTATTGGTAAAGAAACCATCAAGCTTCGTTGTAAAAGGTTTGTCACCTTCAAACAAGGCAATCAGCCCATAGGGGTCTTGTGGAGCAAAGAAAGTATATTGCCATCCGTTTCCTTCACAGAAATCTCCAACAGTATGGATGGAACGTGCCGGATCGTAAGGAGTACGCCAAGAGCCGTCTTCCAGTTTCGGACGAATGAAATGGATAGAAGAATCAAAATAGTTCTTGTAATAATGAGCACGTTTTGAGAATGTTTCAGCATCTTCTGTCTTTCCCATCTTACGTGCCATAGCGGCAATTCCCCAGTCGTCCACTGCATACTCCATGGCTATGGAAGTAGCTTCATGAACTTTGTCGGCAGGGATATAGCCTTTTTTGACTACATAAGGTACTCCTTTCTGCTTTTCATAAGTAGCTGTAGCTATCATTGCTTGCAATGCTTCTTCCGCATCGAACCCGGTAAATCCTTTCAGATATGCATCGGCAATCACCGGCACGGAGCTATACCCCGGCATCTGATCGGTCTCTCCACTCATCAAAGGCCAGATAGGGAGTTTGTCCTGCTGACGATAGATGGAAATCATCGAATTGACTACATGGTCAACCATTTCAGGTTGAGTAATAGTCATCAAAGGATTTAATGCACGGTAGGTATCCCATAAAGAAAGAGTCGTATAGTTGGCTTTCTTCGGGTCTGTGTAAATCATGTCATTCATCCCTCTATACTCTCCATTCACATCGCAAAAAAGCGTAGGGGCAATCATAGTATGATAATGGGCGGTATAGAATACACGTTTGGAAGCCTCATCATCAGTCTCTACTGTCATCTTCTCCAGTTGCTTATTCCATCGGTCGGCACTCATATCCACCACCTTATCAAAATCCCAGTGAGTAAGTTCGGATTGCAGGTTCATCGCTGCGTTGTCACAGCTGACAGAAGAAAGGGCGACTTTTATCTTCACTTCCTTCACGTTACCAAAAGTGAGGACACTCTTCACCGATGCCACTTTCAGTTGGTCCCAAGGTTGCGGGGTATTATCATCATAGGCAGTAAACTGCTCTATCTTCTTATCACTTTTCAACACAAAATAAACTTTGCGGGAAGGACTCCAGCCTCTCACATAACGATAACCCTCTACTGTATAATCATCTACCTTACGGATATAGCTGTCGTAAGCATTCGATCCGTTTCCTTCACGTAAGTCGATTAATATGGAAGCCGGTTTTCCTTCAGGATAAGTATAACGATGGAAGCCTACACGATCTGTAGCTGTCAACTCGGCTTTGATATTGTAACGGTCGAGAAGCAAAGAGTAATATTCGGGACGGGCGATTTCATTCGCATGAGAATATCTGGAAGCATACCCATCACGTATATCATCCTGATTGCCTCTGGGAGTACGGATCTCATTCAATGGCATGATGAGAATATCACATAAGTCAGTACAGCCCGTACCGCTCAAATGGGTATGTGAAAAGCCAATTAAAATACTATCGGAATAATGATAACCCGAGCACCAGTCCCAACCTTTATGGATATTGGTAGGACCCAGCTGTACCATTCCATACGGAACACTCGTCCCAACAAAGACGTGTCCATGATAACCGGATCCGATATACGGATCGACGTACTGCAATAATCCTTCACTTTTTGAATAGTTCTGTTGCGCTACTCCATTTCCCGCTGCAAGCAAGACACAAGAAGTAAGTGCAAGTAGTTTAAATGCCTTCATTCGTATTTTTCTTTGGTATGATTGAAAATTATAGTTAGCGAATGATGCAAATATACTACCTATTTAGGAATTAACTAACTGTCGCTAGAGTTTACAAGAAAAATGGCAGGCAGGTTTACTCTTTTGGCAAGTTCCAACCACAGATTTACACGGTTTTCCACAGAAAAACTGCGTACCGTCTACTAAATAACATAATAAATGAATCTGTGGAAATCCGTGTTAATCTATGGCGAATCCTTTCCATAAATTCCCTTCGGGAAGAGGAGCTTCAAGCTCTATCAGTTCTTTTGAGACAGGATGTATGAACCGTACTCTCCGGGCATGCAGACAAATGCTCCCATCCGGATTGGAGCGTGGAGAGCCATATTTCAAATCTCCCTTGATAGGGCATCCCATTTTTGCCAGCTGACAACGAATCTGATGATGACGTCCGGTTTTTAAATCGACTTCGAGCAAATAGTAATTCTCCGAATGACCGATCAACCGGTAATGCAAGATCGCTTTCTTGCTGTTCGGCACTTCTTTGTCGTATGCATAACTTTTGTTCTGCTTTTCATTACGTACAAGAAAATGTACCAGTTCACCTTCCGGTTCTTGCGGAGCATTTTTCACAACCGCCCAATAAGTCTTTTTCACCTCACTAGTGCGAAACATTTCGTTGAGCCTTGTTAATGCCTTACTCGTTTTGGCAAAAATAACAAGACCGCTTACGGGGCGGTCCAGCCGGTGTGTCACACCGAGGAAAACATTTCCGGGTTTCTGATACTTCTCTTTCAGATACTGTTTCACAGTCTCCGAAAGCGGCGTATCCCCCGTCTTGTCTGCCTGGACAATCTCGGAAGCGGTCTTGTTGACTACAATGATATGGTTGTCTTCGTATACAACAGTCATTCTGTTCGATTACATATTCATACCACCATCTACCTGAATCACCTGACCTGATACATAAGAAGACATATCAGAAGCCAGGAAGGTAGCGATGTTTGCCACATCTTCAGGAGTACCACCACGACGCAAAGGAATTTTCTTTGCCCATTCAGCTCTTACTTCGTCAGAAAGAGCAGCTGTCATGTCTGTCAGGATGAATCCCGGAGCGATAGCGTTGGCACGGATGCCGCGAGAGCCCAACTCTTGTGCGATAGACTTAGCCAATGCAATCATACCTGCTTTGGAAGCAGCATAGTTAGCCTGTCCTGCATTTCCGTGAACACCTACAACAGAGGCCATATTGATAATGCTACCAGCTTTTTGACGCATCATGATAGGTGTACAAGCATGGATGAAGTTAAATGCAGACTTCAGGTTCACGTTGATTACCATATCCCATTGCTGTTCGCTCATGCGCATCATCAAACCGTCACGAGTGATACCGGCATTGTTTACCAATATATCGATCCGTCCGAAGTCCTTGTGGATTTCTTCAACGACCTTTGCAGTATCTTCAAAGTTAGCAGCGTTAGAAGCATAACCTTTGGCTTTCACGCCCATTGCTTCAAGTTCCTTTGCTGTATTTTCTGCATTTTCGTCAATGACAAGGTCAGTAAATGCGATGTTTGCACCTTCGGCAGCAAACTTAAGAGCGATAGCCTTACCAATACCGCGAGCAGCACCGGTCACAATGGCTGTTTTTCCGTCTAATAATCCCATACTAAAAGTTATTTAATTAAATTTCTGTTCTATGCAGTGCGCCAAACACAATGTTGGACACATATCTATTTCTCGTATCTTCATCCAGATGTGCACCTATATGGCCACGAATGTAAGGAACTTCAATTCCTTTCACACAATAATGTATCAAGTCGGCAGTCATCTCCACATCGTCAATATGGAAAACTCCTTTTGCCTGTCCTTCTAGAAGAACAGCTTTAAAGAGCTGGACTTCCTTTGCATCAAACTTCTTGCGAACTTTTTCCACCCGCCATATATCACGGAAGAAATAAGCACGCAATGTTCCGTTTCGATAGACCACTTCTTTTACCGCGTCCAACCGGGTATATATCATCTCCAACAATTTCTCGTCCGGTGAGATATTTTTCTCGGCCACCCGCTTCATCATATCCGACAGAATATCCAATTCCGATTCCACAACAGCCAAATAAATTTCATCCTTACTTTTAAAATAAGTATAGAGCGTTCGTCTACCTTTTTTAGAAGCAAGAGCGATATCATTCATAGTTGTGTTTTCTACTCCCATCTTCGCAAAAAGCTGACGGGCTACATCTACTAATTTGGCTTTTGTCTTGGATACGGTCATAGGTTACAAATTGCACATTGCTGAATATTTTGAGCAAAAGTAATTCTTTTCTTTAGACCATACAAGAAAATAGAGAGAATATTAACATTTGTATATTAATAGGTGCTAAGAAAAAGTTTCATCATTATTTCATTCATTCTCAACCAAATAAGAAAAAAGTGATGATTTATTCGAAAAATATTCGGCTAATTATTTGTTTGTTTCAAAAAAAGCCGTACCTTTGCACCCGTTAAACATCGCGGAGTGGAGCAGTTGGTAGCTCGTTGGGCTCATAACCCAAAGGTCATTCGTTCGAGTCGGATCTCCGCAACTAAAGATAAGAAGAATCGCAGAAATGCGGTTCTTCTTTTTTATGACGACTCTTCTTTACTGACTTTATTCACAACCTAATTTCAGTTATCAACAAGGATATCAACAAAGTTATTAACAGGTTAATTGATTTATAATAAAACAATTAACCAAATAGTCCCCTTTTCTATCAACAAGGCAGTATTTAGTTATTCACAACCTAAGATGGGGCATAAAAAGTTCATTGAGGGAATTAAAAAGGCTCAGTCTGAAAACTTGGGGGATTAATTTTTGTCAATTCCCTTCATGCATATACCTTTGCTAGCCTAAAAAGGAA